>JAUYDN010000079.1 GCA_030691775.1 Dehalococcoidia bacterium | reverse complement strand
CCCGAATCCTGACCAATATCACGGCGAGAATTGCTGATGATAATCACGTTTCAATTTGGTTATTTTGGCGATTCGTATTTGTTTCCTGCTTCGATCCCGTATCAAGTACGGGACAGGCATTCGAATTTTGAATTTTCTAATATAGTATAACACGGTCGGTGAACGATGGTTACGGAGCCTGTTTGCACGGAGCCTGTTTGCCGCTCTTCTCCAGGAAGGCTTCCCGCTCCCGGGTAAACCATTCCCGCTGTTCTTTTATGATTTCCCGTATCGGCAGTTTAAAGGGGCACCGCTCTTCGCAATCGCCGCAGTCGGTGCAATCATAGACCTTGCGCATCATATCCGCGAAACCGGTCACGAAGATGCGCTCCGGCGGCATCCGCTTGGCGAAACTCGGCATATTCATCACCGTCGAAATCGGGATATTTGCCGTACACGGCTGGCAGTAGTCACAGCGCCGGCAGAACCTGTTGCCCAGCTCGGCGGTCATCGCCTGCATCTTCGCCTGTTCCCGCTTCGTCAGCTTCCACGACTTATCCAGCAGACCGACGATTTCCTCTATCTCCCATTCTTTCTCGATGCCGATGAGCGGGATAACATCCGGGAACTGGAGCAGGTATTTGAAAGCTAAAGAAGCATCTTCGAGCATACCGCCCGCCATCGGTTTCATGGCGATAAAGGCGACATCGTGCTTACGGCACAGGGGGAGCAGGTCATCCGCCGGCTCACTGGTAACGAAGTTGAACGGGAACATCACAGTCTCGAACCGGTCCGTCTTCACCGCTTCTTTAGCCGTATCCATCGAATGACTGGTGATGCCGACGTGTTTGATAACGCCGTTTTTCATCGCTTTTTCCACCACCGCCCACACGCCTTTAGGGTCGAGCACCATTTCCAGGTTCTTAGTGTCGTTGACGCCGTGGAACTGGTAAAGGTCGATGCTATCCACTCCGAGGTTTTTAAGGCTGAGCGCGAGATGCTTTTCCATGCCTTCTTTATTGCGCGCGCCTGACTTCGTGGCGATAATCAGCCCCTGCCGCCGTCCGGCAATCGCTTTGCCGATGCGTGCCTCACTGGTGGTATATGCATTGGCGGTATCGAGATAGGTTACGCCGAGGTCGAGGCATTTCTTGACAACCCCGACAGCTTCACCGTCGGTGAGGCGCTGGATGGGTATGCCCCCGAACCCGATGCGTGAAACCGTTAGGCCTGTTCTGCCGAGCCTGACTTTTTCCATGAGTGTGTCCTTTCTGCTGAGCCCCCATAAGTAATACGCTTCCTCCGAGAATAATAACTTGGATGAAAGGCTGGCTGCAAACCAGCAATTACGTTTTGCGGGTGGGAATTATGTTTTCGTGACAAGGGGGAAACAAGGGCTTTGCCTCAAATGTCATCACCATGAAAATAGCTTCAATTGTCATTCTGGAGGAGTCCGTCTCCCCAACACCCCCGAAGAGCCTGCCCCGTACTTGACGGTAGCGCCTACCGTATACGGGGACGACGAAGGATCTCAGGGTGGGGTAGAGGAAGTCATTACCCATCCACGAAGTCCGTATCCCAATTCCAGTTACTACACGATCTCACTGTAACAATCAACGGTTGCTTATTCTGTAACTACCCGAGTCCGATTGGCGATTCTTTGGGTAAATGGGGAAAAGGGGAGGTTGATACTTGTTATTTGATATTTGATTATTTCTCCAGAAGCCCCCTTGACAAACATAGATTACTAACATTATAATCTTAATAATATTAACAACATCGTGTTACGGAGGTAACCGTGCCGAACCTGGTGGAACGCCTGATTCAGATAGGGACATGCATGATGATGTCTCGCGCCTGGCGTGACGCCGGTTCGGGCATTATGAATCCCTAATAGCCCCCTCCGGTAAGAACCAGCCAGGTGCCCAGGGTCGACTTGATTCTGGGCTTTTTTGTTTGTATAAGGCCACCTGACCTTATCGCAAATATCACCAGGTAAATAATAATTACTGAACAAATAAAATTGGAGGAAAGAAAAACCATGAGACCGGATACACTCGCAATCCATTCGGGACAGGAAAGTCCTGACAGCGCCACAGGCGCCCGCGCGGTGCCTATTTACCAGACCACCTCGTATGTCTTTAAAAGCACCGAGCACGCCGCCAATCTCTTCGCCCTCAAAGAGTTCGGGAATATCTATACCCGGATTATGAACCCCACCAACGATGTGTTCGAACGGCGTGTCGCCGCCATCGAAGGCGGAACAGGTGCACTGGGCGTATCCTCCGGGCAAGCCGCCCAGGTGATGGCAATCCTCAACATTACCCGGGTTGGTGATGAAATCGTCTCTGCGAATAACCTGTACGGCGGTACTTACCAGCAGTTCCACTACACCTTCCCCAAGCTGGGCAGGACGGTGAAGTTTGTCGACTCCACCAAACCGGAAGCATTCCGCCGGGCAATTACTGACAAGACCCGCGCCGTTTACGCCGAGACAATCGGCAACCCCAAGCTGGACATCCCTGATTTCGAGGCTATTGCACACATCGCCCACGAAGCCGGTATCCCCTTCGTCGTGGATAACACCGTCGGCATCGGGCTGGTGAAACCCATCGATTACGGCGCGGATATCCTCGCCACCTCGGCTACCAAGTACATCGGCGGCCACGGCAATTCTATTGGAGGCGTTATCGTCGATTCCGGCAAGTTCAACTGGGGCAATGGCAAGTTCCCGGAGTTTACAGAACCCGACCCCAGCTATCACGGACTGAAGTTCTGGGACGTGTTCGGTAATTTCCCCGGCCTGGGCAATGTGGCGTTCATCATCAAGGCAAGGGTCCAGTGGCAACGCGACCTCGGCGCGGCGCTCAGCCCCTTCAATTCATTCCTTTTCCTGCAGGGACTGGAAACACTGCCGCTCAGAGTCAGGAAACATTCCGAGAATGCTTTACAGCTTGCAGTGTGGCTGAAACAGCACCCACTGGTAAACTGGGTGAACTACACCGGCTTTCCAGACCACCCCAGCCACCAGCTCGCGAAGAAGTACCTCAAGACCCACTTCGGGCCACTCGTCGGTTTCGGTATCAAGGGCGGACTGGAAGCAGGCAAGCGGTTCATCAACTCGCTGAAACTACTCTCGCACCTTGCCAATATCGGCGATGTCAAGAGCCTGGTGATTCATCCGGCATCCACCACGCACCAGCAGTTAACCCGCCCGGAGCAGGAAGAGACCGGCGTTACGGAAGACTATATCCGCATCTCCGTGGGACTGGAGGATATCGAGGATATCAAGGAAGACATCGACCAGGCATTGAAGAAAGCGGTCACACCCTCTCCGGTAGGAGTATAAAGAGATAAACAAGCTCCCTCCGTCCGAGGGGGCGTTGCCTCAAATGTCATTCTTCCCGATAGTATCGGGAAATCTCCAGCACCTACTCAGTAGGCAGGGAGAGAGGCTGTCTGAAAATGATTTTTACTACTATAGCGCTTTGTTTACATCTGGATACCAGCCGGAGTTTACCCCATACTCTGATACGGGGCTGGTATGACAATTTGTGGATGTTGGATTCCAGCTTCTGCTGGAATCCAACATCTCTGTTTGTCATTGTCGGGCTTGACCCGACAATCCAGGGAATTATCAGACAACCTCCTCAATTCTTGGGTCAAAGCTTTCGGGCGGGGGAAAAGGGGTGGCTTGATACTTGATGATTGGATTCCCGCTCCCGTATCGCAGTACGGGACAGGCTGCGCGAGAACAAGTTTGTTAATTTCTCTCAGGAGGATAGGTATATGGTCGCAACTGTGAAAAATGGAAGTGTCGGCGTTGTGGAGGCGCAGTCCTGTACCTTTGCCTATCCTCCGGACGAGCTTGTCCTGGAAAATGGCGAGAAACTGGGTCCAATCACCATGGCTTACGAAACATATGGCAAGCTGAATGCGGATAAATCCAATGCCATTCTCATCGTCCACGCGCTATCCGGGGATGCTCATGTGGCAGGGCTCAGCAAGGCGGACGGAAGCGTCGGCTGGTGGGACGAAATGGTTGGACCGGGTAAAGCGTTCGACACGAATAAGTATTTCGTTATCAGTTCCAATGTCATCGGCGGGTGCAAAGGTTCGACCGGACCCTCATCTACTAACCCGAAGACAGGCAAACCTTACGGTATAGATTTTCCGGTCATTACCATCCGGGACATGGTCGATGCCCAGAGACATCTTATCGACCACCTCGGAATCAAGCGTTTGCTGACGGTTTCCGGCGGGTCGATGGGCGGTATGCAGGTCGTGCAGTGGATGGTCTCCTATCCGGAGAGGATAAAAAGCGCCATCCCCATTGCCACGGCGTTGCGACACTCACCACAACAGATTGCCTTCAACGAGGTGGGCAGGCAGGCGATAATGGCAGACCCCAACTGGCAGGGCGGTAACTATTACGGCGGAGCACCGCCTGCCAACGGACTGTCAGTGGCACGCATGGTCGGGCATATCACCTATATGAGCGATATATCGATGGCGGAAAAGTTCGGCCGGCGGTTCAAGAACGAGCGGCAGGTCTTCAAGTTTACGCCAAACTTCGAGGTGGAGGGATACCTGCAGTACCGTGGGAACAACTTCGTAAAGCGGTTCGACGCTAATTCCTACCTCTACATCACAAAAGCAATCGACTACTTCGATGTCACCGAAGGCATAAATATCGGTGAAATCTTCAAGGGTGTCGATGCCCGCGTGCTGGTCATTGCTTTCAAATCCGACTGGCTTTACCCGGCTTATCAATCGCAGGAAATCGTGCGCGCGTGTAAACTGGCTGGTATCGAAGTTACTTATTGTGAAATCGACTCCACTTACGGTCACGATGCCTTTTTGCTGGAGATAACCGAGGAGACGCACCTCATCAGGTATTTCCTGGAGAAGGTGCACCATGGTGAGCTAACGGAAGACTATGAAATCTAACCACACTTCCCTCGAAAACCGTGTTATCTTCGATGTTGTGAAGCCCGGCGCTGCTGTGCTGGACCTGGGTTGCGGCGATGGCGAGCTTCTGGCTTTGCTGGAAAGAGAAAAGAGATGCAAAGTCCAGGGTATCGAAATCGATGAGCAAGCGGTTTACAAATGCGTGGCGCGCGGAATCAGCGTCCTCCATGGCGATATCGATACCGGCCTACCGGAGTACCGTGATAAGTCCTTCGATTACGTGATACTCAACCAGAGCTTCCAACAGCTGAAACAGCCGGATACCGTGCTCAAGGAGGCGTTGCGGGTGGGTAAGGATGTTATCGTCAGCTTCCCTAATTTCGCCCACTATTCGGCGCGGGCGCAGATTTTCTTCAAGGGGAAAACACCCATCACTCCCTCACTTCCCTACGAATGGTACAATACGCCCAACCTGCACTTCCTGAGCATTTCTGACTTCACAGGCTATTGCCGCAGGAGAAACATTAAGATTGAACAGTCCGCGTTTGTTTCCGGGGGAAAGAGGATTGGCATTTTCCCGAACCTACTGGCATTGATAGGAATTTTTGTGATTACTGCCAACGGGGGTTAACAATCTGATTTCACCAACGCACCTGTTATTATCCGGTAAAAAGAAGGCGACACGCCCGATTGTCAATACAAACGCAAAAAATATCCACCCATAAAACGTCATTGCGAGTCCCGACTGCATTCGGGACGCGGCAATCTCTGGGCGGGGGATAACGAGATTCCCGCTCAATGCTTGCCCCGCACTGGATGCGGGGGCGGGAATGACAAGTAAGGTAAGGGTCTCCGTGACTTCATCAATCGGTTTGAAAGATGTTGATGTTACACATTGCCTGAAGAACCCGGTCTGGGGGAGCTAACAGGGAGGAAAAGGAGCATCCAAATGCACACACTCCAGTATCTTCAACTCAAGGCGGACCTGCTTGTCGAGGGTGTACGGGCAACACCGGAAGCATTAAGTACCGTCGGGGTTGAGCACAAGGAACAGAACCACGGTCTTTTCGGCTGGGACTTTGAAGACCACGTCGGTATGACCCTCCCGGACGACTTTACCCTCCCCGATAGCACTATCGTCCAGTTCCGTAAAAACAGTCTTTCTCCATATAACATCGTCCGTGAGAACGGCCGCCTCGTCCTGTTGAAAGACGGGGAGAATATCTCCGAGGTAGGTTGGCTACCGCGCCCCGCTTACTATGACACCCTCACCACGAACAATAACAAGATGGTGAAAATCGGACAGATTGGCGGTGCG
>JAUYDN010000097.1 GCA_030691775.1 Dehalococcoidia bacterium | reverse complement strand
GAACACCAGGAAAGGAGTACTTATCGTCTTAGCCATTTACCACCTTGACAGATACAGCGCTTTCATATATGCGAGAAGCGAAGCGACGCGGCAATCTATCGTTGATGGCGCTCCCTTTCTGAGGCAGAGATTGCTTCGCCTTCCGATTCATCCTGATGATATCGGGATGGTCTCGCAACGACAGGGCTTTTCAGGTCTGATGTATGATTTTTTAATGCGTTCGTATTAGTACACCGCCACCACCACCGCATCCCGGGCATTGTGCTCATCGAAGAAGACTACAACCACCTGCCTCCCGGCTACCATTTCCCCTGTGGGTATATTCTTCGCCACAGGCACGCTCTCAAGGTAGACCTTGCCACTGCCCTTGATTTCAACCGTGGCGGTGTATACACCGGAATTAAAGCTCCGCAGAATGGCTTTCTTTATCGCGGACATATCAAACCCCTCCCAACAATAATTGCTGGACATACTCACCACGGTCCGGTCGGTAGCTGAGAGAAATGCCAACCACACGTCGTTTCGCGGCCGAGAGACCGGCGCGGTTATCCGTAATATCGATGACGTCATACATTTGCTGGCCACAGTTGACGGGCACCCGGACCATTCCTCCGGTGGCCGCTATCTCCGCATCACGCAGGAGCGCAGAGCCGCGGTCTTCCGCTTCCGCCACTGTGCCAACGTTCTTATCGAAGACCGGGCGCCACCTCTCCGGGAATTTTTCTATCTGTGTCCACGAAAATGTATTGGCGATAACGGGTGTGCCCGCTGCCGGGTCCTCACCTGCCACCGTGACCTGGTTCAGTTCTGGCACGCCGGTACGGTAACCGGCGGAAAATATGACGTGCGCCGTACCGTAAGAATATACAGAGGTATCGGACGACTGCGGGTTGACCAGGGACGCTTTCAAACCTTCGATAAACACCACGTCCGGCACAAAGGATAGCAGGCGGGAAATGATTGCCAGACCACTATCACCGGGATGAATTGTGAAGTCCGGGTAGAAACCGGTCACGACCGCCGATTCTGATTTCACTTCCAGCTTCAGACCCACCCGTGCCAGCACGAACTCCAGCATCTGCTTGACAGACATTTCATCTCCAGTCCTGTTCCAGCGGAACTGGTGCTGCGCCCGCCACTCTGATAGCAGTCCCCAACCATCGATGCCGTATAGTACCAGGTTAGCTATACCCCCGGCGCTCGTATGCTCGTAAGCCTCAAGCCAGAAAGCAGGCGCGGCGCTGAACTCGTTGCCCTGCGTCGTGCGGTAACCGGGGCTGAACTCGAGCTGACAGCCGGTTACCAGTACTGCCAGACTGCCAGTGCCCGGCGCGTTGTGCTTACCGTTCTCGTTCCTCAACTCGACGGTGAGTTTGCCACCTGTCGGCTGACTTTCCTGCCTGGCTCCGGTGACGTCCGCCGTTACATCGAGGCTTTCTGCCTGAAGATTCGACCGCCAGACTCCAGAGGGAGTGGAGAGCCAGGCATAGCTTCCGTAGTGCGCCATTGCGATACCGAATTCGCTCGAAAGATTGAAGGGGACAGGCTCGCACCACAGGCCGTTAAGAAATCCTGTTTCCGGGACATTGTGAACACGGAACGGTCGGTTGTACGACTGTGTGCCGGTGAACTTCTCCACGTAGAAAGCACGGTAAAAATCCGGCTTGTCCATATAGACAGCGCGGTACTCAAAATCACCCCCGGAAGCCGCTGAAGCCAGAGCTTTAAGCGCCGACCAATCTCCAGCGGGAACTGCACCACCATCCCCGTAAACCAGCGACCATACCCTGTAATTACCCGAAGTATCTTGCCCGGTTACAATAAGGTTCCAATCGCCGTCATAGACTGCTGCGACGGAAGAGAGCACACCGGTCGTTTTATCCCAGGCGGACTTCCCCTGCCAGCTTCCGCCCACGCGTTTTTTGACATACAGATTGGTACCCGAGGCAAAGAAGACTGCAATATCGCCATTTGGTTTGTAAGCGGCTGAGATTCCGGGGACCAGGCTACTCGTTGACAAATCGATTACATCCGCGGTGCCCCAGCTTGCGCCGTAATCCGAGCTCAAAAGGCGCACCAATTCATGGTTCACATTAACCCAGAAGATTATCACTTCCGCGCTGCGAGAAGCCACTGCGACCGCCTGGCAATTATACTGGTTAGTGTAGGTCCACTGGCTGAAATCCGATTGCGGTCCGGGACTGGTGACGCGCTGGCGGTAGAGCTTGTTGCTGTCCTCGCCGGGACCCACCCTCACCCTCACCAGCGAACCGTCTCCTGGAACAGTAACGGCATGGTAGCCATCGGGTTCCGTACCGGTGTAGAGGCGCTCCCATTTCAGACGCACGACCCCAACGAGCTTGTTCGTAGCGGTAACTTTGACGTATGGAATACGGCTCGCTGACTTCTGTGATGCCAGCAGAGTGGACGATAACGTTCTCATTTCCCTTTTTCCATTTCTTCACCACGCTGACATGGAATATAGTCTTTTCCCCAGAACAGGTGCCCGGCAACGTACCCCAGCGCAAATGCCAACAGGAGCCAGAAGATGAAACCCCACCACCAGTGTCCGAGTAAAGCACCGATAGCTACCAGACCGATTATCCACAGACCCTCTAACGTGTACCAGGCATCCCTGAGGATAAATGTCCAGGGTCTTCCGCCGATGCGCGACCAGATGATTTTATAGAGATTCATAAGTCCCTCAGGTTTCCTTTTAACCATTGCGAGTCCCGTACCGAGGCATAGCAATCCGACACCACCTTTATGGCTCATTGCGTCGGTCAGAGGCGGCAATAGATTACCGCGTCGCTTCACTCCTCGTAATGGTTATGGTCCGTAATCGGTAGTTTTACTCACGGGTTCTGTATACGGTGGGTACAGCGACCGCACACGCACGCGGTTCCTGTTTCCCGACCGTTTCAACTCCCGGCGGAATGTCTCCAGCTTTTCTCTGCCCCATTTCAACAGTTCGCCAGGCGTAGGACTGCCTCCGGTATTGACGCGGTTGATGGCGTATACCGACCATTCCACGGCGGCATAACCGCTAGCGCCCGTGGCTACCAGGTCTTCGTGCCAGGCCGGGATAGTTGAGTTGGAAGCATCCAGCGTATGAAGTTTTCCATAGTAAATATAGGCGTTACCGCCATCCGGAATATCTGTGCCGAGTAGGGTGACGGTATCTCCCCACAGCGAAAACCGCTGGTAACGTTTCGGGAATTTACCCACCGGGTACTCGACCGATTCGACCGTGACACGGTCTGTCAGGGTGGAGATGTCGATTTCCCTCGAACCGGAGGTGGTGGTCTTGGTCGCTTTTTGTTCTCGCGGCACAGCGCTGGAATACTCCTTAACGGCGTGCGCGATATGCCGGTCGATTTCATCGTTGGTCCAGCGGTAGTTGTTGGAGTCCTCATCGTGCAGGTCACGCCGGACAATGGTGCGCATATCTGCCAGGTTCATGTTGACCTCCTTAATTAGCTATTAGCTAATAGCTGTCAGCAATAAGCTATCGGATAATCGCCACTCGTTCGACGAGTGTGCATGGCAAGCCTTCATCATGGCGGCAAACCTCCATCTCGCAAAACGATTTAGCGTCTTTTTCAGTAACTTCTCCGGCGCTGACAGCCTTCTCTGCGAGCGCTTTGCCTGAATCCATCAACAAGCGGGCGTCGGTCTCGACGGTAAAGCTCATATCCATTCTCACACGGTATTTCATAGTTCGATTTCCTCACTACAAGTTTTCACCACGCTCCAAACAAGGATTTTTCACGGTTGAAAAGGTTCTGGATTTCCAGGGCGCTGAGTACGCGGTTACACAATCGCGGCATGGCAATGCAACCGGAGAACAACGCCAACCAGGTTACACCACCGATGCCGACGTAGTTCGTGCTCAGGGCAACGGGATTGACAGTGGGAGGGCTTTCCGCGGCATCGAGCTTGCCATCGATGAAGAAACGGATTTTCTGCGGACTGCGTGTGACCGCCACCTGCCGCCAGGAAGTATCCACCGTGCCCTGGCTGAAAATGTTCGACTCCCATGTGCCGTCATTCCCCTGGTAAGAAAGATAGAGACAATCCAGATGAGAAGGGTCGTTGGTTACATCCATCTCGAATGAGTTATAACCTGACCCACCATCACGTTTGGCGATGATAATGTCCCGGCGGTTGAGTGAATTGCGCTTTATCCAGGCGATGATGGTGAACTGTTCGGGGAAGTCCAGCGAGCGCGAGTCGGCACACTGCACGATGTCATCGACACCATCAAAGCTGAGACACCAGAGCCCGGAAGGTAAGCGCGTCCAGAGCGCGCCGGTGATAGTACCGTGATTCCCATATGGACCGCTATCATAAATGCGGTCGCCGCCACCCGGCAGACCGGGTAAGAAGAGGACACAACCTGGCTCAGATGGTCTATGCACAAGTGCGTTCATCGTTCCCCTCATGCCACCGCGTACTTGACACGGACATAGCTGGAGTTCTTGATTTTTACCCGGCCTTCGTTGGTTTCATTGCACTGGAAAATAAGCCGCACTTCGAAGGGCAGAGAGTTGAAGTTCGCCACCGGCTTGAAACGGCCGCTACGCGTTTCCTCGATGTAGGTGGTGCCGATGTTGGTCTTGGTGACGGCGGTGTGCAGTTCTACCCAGGTACCGCCCTTGTTCCTCACCTGCCACTTGTAGATGAGGTCGGCGGTGGCGGACGAGACCGCACGGAATGCCGCCGTTAAGCCGAATTCGACTTCCAGCATTTCACCGAGCGTCGGCGGTTTGATAGTGACGCTTTCAACATCCACGTCCGTATTCAGTGTGGTGGTGTCTTTCTCCGCGCACCACTGGATGCCATCCGCCGTCAGGTTGCCTTTTGCAAAGGGATATTCGATGTGTTCAATAACGGTTACTGTCATAGCCAATCTCCTTTTTCTTTTTGCCCGCCAATAACTGACAACGCAAATCCGAAGCACGAAATCCGAAATCCGAAACAATAATTAAATTCAAATATCCAATGACCATAATCTCTTTGTATATTTATATATTGCGATTTGCTTCGTGCTTCGATATTCGTATTTCGAATTTGACGGAGGGTTGAGCTTGTTCTCAGCCCTCCGATACGTGTTTAGTCCTGGACGCCGATAAGAGCGCCTGCCTTGATGGAACTAAAGAGCGCCACCGAGACGTACCACTTGATGCGGTTGCGGCTGGCATCCTTGGTCTCCAGCGAGCCGATTGGCTCTACCGTGAGGAAGCCGGGCGCCGTCAGACCGCACAATGCGCCTTCGCCAATCTGCAAAGCGTGGATAGTGGAACAGGTCCCGCCGGTGGTCGCCGTTTCCACGCTGTTCGCGACCGCGTGCGTGTCCAGAATCCAGTCGCTCACCCCGATGGGAATGCCGTCCCAGAACTGGACGAAGTTGCCCCACCGGTCCCGGTCTGCCTCCATCATGCCACCGGATGCCCGCACCAGGGCGTTGATTTTGCGCCGCGAGCGCCGGCTCATTAACAGCAGGTCCGGTTTTCCACCGCGTACCGTGTCGATAAGCTGGTCGAGCATTGCCAGGGTGAGGGTCGCGCCGCTGGCGCCCGCCGCCACCAGTTGTGCGCTCGCCTGCGTGGTATCGATGAGCTTGCGGATGCCATCGAACTGCTTGGCATTGACCGCCGAGTTGCCGTAAATAAAGGTATCCTCGAACTTGTCCTTGAGCGCCTTGGCTTTCAGTTCTACCACCGCCGCCTCAAGGTCCTGGATGTTACTGCGGGTGGCTTTCAGAAAGTTGTCCACGTCCGCATCGCCGCCCATAATTTTCAGGTTGGCGGTCTTCTGCGTGAAGGTGGGTGTGGACTCGTTCCATGTATCCCCGACATCGTAGAAATCGATGCCCGGCAGGACGTTCTCCTGGTTGTAGGTCAGCCCGTTGCCGGTGATTTCGATGAAGGGCAGGACCTGCAGGATGGGGGACTCCTTGACGATGGTCTCGATGACCCCCTGGAGCAACATGTCGTTGGAAAGTTTTGCCGCTTCTGCCAGTGTAAGTGCCATTACTTTTTACCTCCTATACCGTAGTTGATTTTCTCCCGTGGTGATAGCGCCGAAAGGTCTGCCGTTTGCCGGCCGGGCGAGCCGATGGGTACGCGATTGCGCGCGATTTCTTTCCCCACTGTTTGCCGCAAGCGCCCGGCGAGATTTTTTGCCTTTACCAGTGACTCGTTGATTGCAGTAATGCTTTCTCCGCCCACCAGCTCCTCGAGGATATCCGGGTTAGCCTGCAGGACGAGTGTCCTGTACCCCGCCACCGCCTCACTTAGCGATGTGCCGGTGACAGATAACCTCTGCTCCAGCTCCGCTATCCGTTTAGTTGCCTGCGTCAGGGCATCATTATCCTGTGTTTCCGCACCCGGCTCTTTGGGTTCCGTGTTTACCATGTCTTCCGCCATAAAGTTGTCCTCCTTGTTTGTTTCCCGCGAGTCTGCTTGTCATTCTGAAGCTTGTTCCCGTGAAGGCGGGAATCAAAAGTACCCGAAGAATCTCCAGCACCTGCTCAGAAGGCTCGGAGACCCTTCCCCCGATGAAAATCGGGGTCAGGGTGACAATAATGCACCGAAACCTCCTCAATCCTCGCCGGGCTGGCTGGGCGTTTCGTCTTCTCTCTCCCTCGCGCCCCTGGCAGTCCGTGCGTTAAGTTTCCGGTTCATCGTCAAAATCATGGCTCTTTCTTCCAGCCAGCGCTGGAACTCACGCTCCGGGTCCTTGATACCCAATTCATCCATCGCCGTCCTGCGGGAGTGGATGCCGCCCTGCACCATCACCTGCTCGCTGGCGACGATTCGTGCCGTGTCTCGTGGCAGGACGGGTCCCCACACCACCCGCACCCGGCACCCGCCGATATCCTCGCCACCATACTTTTCCAGCAATCGCAAAATCATTCGAGCACGTTCCGCGTAGACCACCGTGCGTATCGCTCGCTTACGGTTCACCTTCTGCAATAGCGGTTGTAGCTCGATTTCCATCGCCACGCCGGAGAGGTCTTTTTCCGTGCCGCCGAATGCCGCCCGCGGCGATTCAGAGACATCGTGCAGTGTGCGGTAGAGCAGGGTGATGTAATCGATGTGGAGTTGCACGCCGCCACCCTGAAGTAAATCGAGCAGGTAGGCTTTGGCATCCTCGGGGATGTTCCAGACGGCGCCCGGTCGCACTGCAATATCCTCGGAGCTTTCCACGTTTTCGAGCACAGCGATGGGGTTACCGGAAAGCTCGAGAATGCGGGAAAGCTGGGACATCGCGCGGTTGAACTCGCGCTGGGGTTCGATTATTTGCTCTAAATCGGATATGCCCCAGAACTGCTTGGGCTCCCGTAGGTTGGGGAAGATGAGGAAGGGGATGAAACCATAAGGGTTGGCTTTCTTATCGATAAGGTTGTCATCGAGCCACAGCTCGAAGTCCTGCGCTGTCCACAGCTCGACGATAGTGGCGGTCTTACCCTTCGGTTTTATGCTGTAGATAGCGCGAGCCTCGTCAGCTTCAATGGCATAGCGGGAAGCCAAACGCCACACCCGTGATAGCTCATCCCCGCGCGACCAAACAAAGATGCCCTGTATATCCGGCGCGGAAACACATACCTGCCCGCTCTCAACATCCCGCACCACTTTGTAGCAGGCATCCCCGAGCGCGGCGCAATCGGTCTCCGTCTCCATGTCGAGCTGTTCCAGGCCGTTGTCCTCGGAGACCGTCTGGATGACTTTCTCCAAACGCCGCGCCTTTGCCTGCGCCTCCGGGGTATCATCCGCCGGGTCGATGACAATCTTGATGCCGGACATCAAATAGGAAGTGAGTTTATCGATGACGACACGGGCATAGTTGAAGGTGAGGCGCTTTTCGCCGGGGCGCTCCCTGCCCTGCCACTGTTTGCCCTGGTAGATTTCAAGCATTTCTTTATAGCGACGCAGTCTGTCACTATCGCGGCGGGCGAGGTCACCCGGTTTAAAGCTATCCATTTTTCTTGACTCCTTTTCCTTTACGGTCGCCGAGTACGGCTCTTAAGGCTCTCTGAATGGTGCGGATGCTGACGCCGAAACGGGTGGCAAGCTCCCGGACACTGCTGTTTTCGTTCCTGAAAAGACGCGCGATGTCCAGTGTTCTCTGATGTAAAGGGAACAGCTTTTTGCCGCCCGGTTCATCATAGACGCACAAGGGCAGGTGACAGTTGAGGCAGGTGCCGGAAAAGTCACAGCCGTCATCGGGGAAATGGCAGTACTCCGGGGGCAAATCGATGGGGGAATTTTCGTTATCTTCAATCCGCAAATTCATAAAGCACCGCAATCGAAAACGAGCTTTCAGCTATCAGCTTTCGGCAGGGAGATTTAAGATTTATGAGATATGATTAATGAATATCGATACTGGTTACTCATTATGAATCCCATGTTTTCTTAAATCTTTTATCATGAACCAAGAATCTTTCTAAGCTTATTGCTAACTGCTGACCGCTAATAGCTTTCATACTAGTACACTTGTTCTATTTTAGTCAAGGGGTATTTGTCGCAGACCCTCTATTGTCATCCTGGAGGAGTCAGTCCCTCCAACAGACTTGAAGGACGACGAAGGACCTCAGGGTGGGGTAGAGGAAGTCATTACCAACTAATAAAAAGCTAGACTTCGGTGTCCATCACGAGGAATCAAGTACCTGAAGAATCTCCGACACCTACTCAGCAGGCAGGGAGACCCTTCCCCCGATTTTCATCGAGGTCAGGTGACAATCCGGGTTTGAGGCGGGAATGACAAAAGGGGTTTGTGGTAGAATATGGCAAATATCGCGAAGGTAAAGAAGATGGCTATAGAAACCAACGTCCTGTACTACGGTGATAACCTGGAAATCCTGCGCAAGTATATCCCCGATAGCTCGGTAGACCTGATTTACCTGGACCCGCCGTTTAACAGCAGTGCTACCTATAACGTCCTCTTTAAAGAGCCTACCGGGAAACCATCCCAGGCGCAGATGTCCGCCTTTGAAGATACCTGGCACTGGGGACTGGACTCCGAAAAAGGCTTACAGGAAATAGCCGCCTCATCCAATGCCCCCACCGCCGTCAAGGAGTTCATGTCTGTGCTTCCCAAACTGGTGGGCAGGCGCACGGATATGTCCGCCTACCTGACGATGATGTGCATACGGTTGATTGAACTGAGAAGGGTGCTCAAGGACACCGGCTCGCTTTATCTCCACTGCGACCCCACCGCCAGCCACTACCTCAAAATTATGCTGGACACCATCTTCGGACCACATAATTTCAGAAATGAGATTTCATGGAAAAGAACAGCAGCTCATAGTTCTGCAAGAAGATACGGTCCAGTTCACGATATATTACTTTTTTATAGCAAGACCGCAGAATATAAATGGAATATAATTTACACCGCTTATGATAAAGAATACGAAGAAAATTTTTACAGACATATAGATGAAAATAGAAGGAGATATCAACTCATTGATCTCTCTGCTCCAGGTGATAGAGCGGGAACGAGGGCACATTACGAATGGAAAGGCAAGCTACCACCAAGGGGAAGGCACTGGGCACAAACAATTGACGTTATGACTAAATATGAGAATGAAGGAAGAATAGTTTACAGTTCGACCGGTACGCCAAGACTTAAACAATATCTTGACAAAATGCCTGGTATGAAAATACAAGATACATGGACCGATATTAATCCTGTGTCATCTCATGCAGATGAACGTTTAGGGTACGCCACTCAAAAACCAGAAACACTTCTTGAGCGTATCATTCAATCCAGCAGTGGTGAGGGTGATATTGTCCTTGACCCGTTCTGCGGTTGCGGCACGGCTGTGGTCGCCGCGCAGAAACTAAACCGTAAATGGATTGGCATGGATGTTACCCATTTAGCCATTGGCCTGATGAAATGGCGGTTGA
>JAUYDN010000073.1 GCA_030691775.1 Dehalococcoidia bacterium | reverse complement strand
CTCCGAAAACCTGAACCTCTCCCTTTCGCAAAGAGCCTGCCCCGTACAAGATACGGGGGAGATTGAGAGGGATTTCAAAACCCCCTGTATCCCCCTTTTCAAAGGGGGATAATACGTACTATTATAAGACCATTAGTAACTGTTAGCTATTGTGCCGTCTTAATTACCTCTTTCACGAAATTGAACACCACTCCGCTGGATATAGGCGGGGCTTTCTCAGAAAGATATTTAACCAGGTGGTCGACTTCTCCGCCGTCGAACCAGAGACCGTCCCCGTAAACACAGGTGTCTATCAGGACGTGCTCGTTCTGGCTAATATCTACCTTTTTCATCTTATGCAGGCAGAGGGGGCAGCGACGGCGCTTTTCTCTGGCTGGGGCGTCTTTCTGTGCGAGCATCGTTTCGAGGACTTTTTTCGATTCGTCTCCCACAGCGGTGTTCACCAGAAGCTCAAGCTCGCCGGCATCAAACCAGACGCCGTGACAGTTGCCGCAATAGTCCAGCTCGATTTTGCGGTACTCCACCACGAACATCGGTTTTTTACACGCAGGACAGATCATTTTTCTGCCACCGCCCTCTTTTAGACCCAATCTAGATTGTAACACAGTAGGGTGAAGTGTCAAGATGGGAATTGAAAGCCTCGAACTGAGACTTGACAGCTCGTAACAGCGCTTGAACTGCTCACACGTTAAAGAGTACAATAATCAGGAAACACTATCGTACTTGACATAAGGTAGCGATAAATTTGAGCATCAGTATCGGTATCATCGGGTTGGAAGCGAGCGGGCGTACCACCGTTTTTAACGCTTTGACAGGTGGAGCTGTAACGGAGAAGGGCCACCCTGGCGGCGCCCATTTCGGCACGGCGAAAGTTGCGGACCCGCGCCTCGAAGTACTCACGAAGATGCTCCAACCGAAACGCACGGTGCCGGTCTCAATCACCTATAGCGATATCGGCGCTTCTATCAAAGGACTGGCTAAGGATAAGGGAATCGGCGGACAGCTTCTGAACCAGCTCAGCACTGCCGATGCCATCATCAACGTGGTACGTGCCTTTAAAGATGATAGCGTACCGCACCCGGCCGGCAGTCTGGATATCGAACGGGACATCACGACGATGAATCTGGAGCTGACGTTTTCCGACCTGGCGATAACGGAACGGCGGCTGGAACGGTTGCAGGAGTCTCTAAAAGCCGCCAAACCGGCGGAAAGACAAACACACCAGAAGGAGCAAGAAACCCTGGTGAAAATCAAAGCCGCTATTGAAAAAGACATTCCCGTCCGCGATATGCCGCTAACGCCTGATGAAGCCCGGATTATCAGTAATTTCCAGTTCCTCACCGCAAAACCCCTCTTGGCGGTGGTGAACATCGGGGAGGGACAGTTGGGTGAGGCAGCGAGCATCGAGGAGAAGCTAAAGCAGAAGTACGCTCATGAAAGGTGCGGGGTCATTACCCTGTGCGGCAAGCTCGAAACCGAGCTTGCTTCGCTCGAGCCGGCGGAAGCCGCGGAAATGCGCGCCAGCTACGGTCTGAATACCTCTGGAGCCGACCGCGTCGTAGCCATGTCTTACCAGTTGATGAGCATGATTTCGTTTTTCAGCATCGCTTCCGGTGAGGTGAGAGCCTGGCCCATTCCTGCGGGTACAGAGGCGGTAAAAGCGGCGGGTAAAATTCACACCGATATGGAGCGTGGTTTTATCCGGGCGGAAGCCATCGCCTATAATGACCTGGTGGAATGCGGGAATCTGGTAGAGGCACGAAAGAGAGGGATGCTCCGCATGGAAGGCAAGACCTACACCGTGCAGGACGGCGATGTCATCACTTTCCACTTTAACGTGTGAAGCAATCGGCAGTTAGCATTCAGCATTCAGCTAGCAATCGGCTTTGTTGGTTACATAGAGAATAGGAGCGGGAGCAACTGTAAACGCCGCTGTCATTCCAGCGCAGGCTGGAATCCAGAAAACTGATTCCAATACAGTCTGATGGCTAACAGCTGTCGGGGAATGGCTAATAATTTTTCCGGGTTGAGTTTATAATGAAAAGTTTACAGCGTAAATTGCCTCAAATCGTTGTCCTGGTTATCGTCTGTAGCCTGGCTATCTGGCACGTGTTCAGCTGGTATTCTTCGGGGAAGTATGACGAGATGTTCGCCTGGCTGAGTACCGGTAAAGCTTACCTGGTTGTCCTTTACAACCTGGGACTGATGCTTGTCTTCGGGTTTCTTTTCGGGCAATTGATGAGCGTCATGGCTGAAATCCTGGCAGAGATGAGTAAAGAAAACAGTAAGCGCCGCCGGTCATAATGTGGTGAAGGGAGAAATGTAAACAGACGTGGGACTTCCTGATTTGCTGGCAAATGGCGGTAATATTTTACTACTGGCGGGAATCGGGCTGGGGGCGGGGGTGATGAGTGGTTTTGCTGGAGTAGGCGGGTCGTTTATCGTTACGCCAGCACTTATCGTTATTGGATTTCCTGCGAACTTTGCCGTGGGGACAAGTC
>JAUYDN010000016.1 GCA_030691775.1 Dehalococcoidia bacterium | reverse complement strand
GTGGCAACAACCAACTTCGGGTGCGGGTCTTCACGGGAACATGCCCCTATAGCTATCAAAGCTTCAGGGATTTCCTGCGTTATTGCTAAAAGTTTCGCGCGCATCTTTTTCCGTAACGCCATTAACATCGGCTTGCCTCTGTTGGAAAGCGATAACGCGCCAGATGGAATCAAGATGGGCGATACAGTGGAGGTTAATCTGGAGAAGGGAATAATCAGGAACGCGAGCACAGGCAAAGAATGGGTTTCAAAGCCGTACCCGGAGTTTATGAGCGCATTGGTGAAAGCCGGCGGCTTGATAGAGTATACGAAGCAGAGAATGGCGGGTAAACATTAAGCCCACTGTCTTTGCGGGGAATCCCGATAGAATCGAGGTGACCCCGTATCAAGTACGGGGCAGGCCCCGCATCAAGTCCCGACTGAATCGGGATGGCGATGAAGTCGCTCATACGGGGCAGGCTGAGGCGATCTTTGTGTGACAACAGGGACTGCCATACAGAAACCGTAAAGGGTGCGTGAGATTGCCACGTCCTGGCGGAATCAGGACTCGCAATGACGAAGTGGAGAGGTGAGCCAATTGGTGAAAGCCGGCGGCTTGATTGAATACACGAAGCAGAGAATGGCGGGTAATCATTAAGCCCACTGTCTTTGCGGGGAATCCCGATAGAATCGAGGTGACCCCGTATCGAGTACGGGGCAGGCTGTGGCAATCTCTGGGAGAATATAAGGATTGCAATACAGAAAACTGCAAAGGGTGCGTAAGATTGCCACGTCCTGACGGAATCAGGACTCGCAATGACAAAAAAGAAAAGGAGTCACAAGTGGCGCAATTTAAAATGGTTGTTCTTCCCGGTGACGGCATCGGACCCGAGGTTGTGGCGGCGGCGGTCAACGTTCTCAAGGCAATAGAGAAAAAGTACAATCACACTTTCGATATGGACTACCAGCTCATCGGCGGTATCGCCATCGATAAGACCGGCGAGGCATTAACAAAGGACACGCTGAGCCGTTGCAAGAAGGCGGATGCCGTCCTGCTGGGCGCGGTCGGCGACCCGAAGTTCGACGTGCCGTCTGCCCTGGTACGTCCGGAAGACGGTTTGCTCGGCCTGCGTAAGGGGATGGGGCTATATGCCAACCTGCGCCCGGTAAAAGTCCTGCCGATGCTCGCGGACCAGACCAACCTCAAACCTGAGGTAGTGCGGGGCGTGGACCTGGTTGTCGTGCGAGAGCTGACCGGTGGTCTGTATTTCGGCAGACCCAAGCGGCGGTATACCACCTCCCGTGGCAGACGTGGGGTGGATACCATGTCCTACAGCGAGCAGGAAATCGCCCGCATCGCTAAAGTAGGTTTTGAGCTTGCCAGAAGCCGCCGCAAGAAGCTGATGTCCGTGGACAAGCAGAACGTCCTCGAAACTTCACGGCTATGGCGGCAGGTGGTCATCGAGGTCTCTAAAGATTATCCGGACATCGAACTTGAGCACCAGCTTGTCGATTCCTGCGCGATGCGCCTTATCCAGAACCCGAAGTCCATCGATGTCGTCGTCACCGAGAATACCTTCGGGGACATATTGACTGACGAAGCCTCGATGCTCGCCGGGTCGATGGGTATGTTGCCTTCCGCGAGCCTTGCCGGCACACCCAAAGAAGGGGTTAAAATCTCCGGGATGTACGAGCCGATTCACGGGTCTGCGCCGCGGCGGGCCAACCAGAACCTGGCGAACCCCATCGCTACCATTCTCAGTGCGGCGATGATGTTGCGGTATTCCTTTACCCTGCTTAAAGAAGCGAAGGCAATCGAGGATGGTGTACTGAAAGTGCTGGAAGAAGGTTACCGCACCTATGACATTATGACCGAAGGTATGAAAAAGGTCGGCACGAAGGAGATGGGGGAACTGGTGGCGGCGAGGGTGTAAAGTAGACCCGTCCCCCTGAGTCCCGACTCGTCGGGGAAGGAGCTCCCTACCTACTCAGTAGGCGTAGGAGATTCTTCGTTCGTCCCGACTCTATCGGGACTCCTCAGAATGACAGAAAAAAGGAAACAGCTTTGCCCAAGATAACACTGTATGACACTACTCTGAGAGACGGCGCCCAGAAAGAGGGTATTTCCTTCTCCGTGGCAGACCGGCTGGAAATTGCGCGCAAACTGGACGAGCTTGGTATACATTACATCGAAGGTGGCTGGCCCGGCAGTAACCCCCGTGACGCCGAGTTCTTCCAGCGCGCCGGGCATCTGAAGCTAAAGAAGGCTAAAATCGCCGTCTTCGGAAGCACCGCGCGTAAAGACACGCCGGTGGAAGAGGACGCTAACCTCAAAGCCATCCTCGATTCCGGGGCGAAAATCGCCACGCTGGTGGGTAAAGCTTCAGACAAGCAGGTCACGCAGGTGCTGGAATGCACGCTCGACGAGAACCTGGCGCTTATCGCCGATTCTATCCGCTACCTGCGGAGTAAAGGTCTTACCGTATTTTTTGACGCCGAGCACTTCTTCGATGGCATGAAGAACAATGTGAATTACAGTCTCCTGTGCCTGAAAACGGCCGCCGAAGCTGGGGCGGCATGCAATATCCTCTGCGATACTAACGGCGGCGCCCTGCCCGGGGAAGTGGAGAAAGCTGTCAGACTCGCCTGTAAAGCCAGCGCCATTCCCATTGGTATCCACGCCCATAATGACGGGGAGGTGGCGGTCGCTAACAGCCTTGCCGCCGTAAAAGCTGGTGCTTCACAGGTCCAGGGCACTATCAATGGGTACGGCGAGCGTTGTGGCAACGCCAACCTGTGCAGTATCATCCCCAACCTCCAGCTCAAAATGGGTATTCGTTGTATTACGGAAGAGCAGTTGACCCATCTCGCCGAGATTTCCCATTCAATAAGCGAGGCGGCGAACCTGGCGCACGATGCCTCTCTGCCATTCGTGGGCGCCAGTGCCTTCGCGCACAAAGCCGGCTATCATGTTTCCGGTATTACCAAGTGGATTGACGCCTACCAGCATATCGACCCGGCAAAGGTGGGCAACAAGACCCGGGCGGTCGTCTCCGACCTCTCCGGTAAAAGCAATATTATCTATAAGGCAAAAGAACGCGGGCTGGTCCTGCCACACGGTAAAGAGGCGCAAAAATTACTCGCCCAGGTGAAACAGTTCGAAAGTCTCGGGTTCCAGTACGAAAACGCAGAAGCCTCATTCGACTTGCTGGTGCATCGTGCCCGGCCGGATTACCAGCCGCCTTTCGAGCTGGTAGATTTCCTGGTCGTTATTGAGAAGCGACGGCGCCCGGCGACCACCCGCGGCGGCACCGAGATGCTCGCCGAGGCAATGGTCAAGGTTAAGGTAGGCGACCAGGTAATGCATACCGCTGCGGAAGGCAACGGTCCGGTCAACGCCCTTGACCAGGCGCTCCGTAAGGCTTTGCTCCAATCGTACCCGGCGCTGGAATCCGTTAAACTTACTGACTACAAAGTGCGCATCCTGGAAGAGAATACAGGCACGGAATCACAGGTGCGCGTGCTGATTGAATCAAGCGATGGCAACGAGGAATGGCGTACGGTGGGCAGTTCCACCAATATCATCGAGGCAAGCTGGTTGGCGCTGGCGGATAGCGTTGAATACTGGCTATTAAAGCACCGTAGTCAGGGCTAATTCTGGCGTTGTTCGCGGCGTAAACGGCGAAATTCCCGGATTAATCTGCGGCCCTGTTTTGAAAAAGCGAACGCGCCCAGGTTCCATACCAGTAACAGGGGTAGAACGCGTATTTTCCCATCCAGCTTAAACTCGAAGGCAAAACCTATAAAGACCGGCTCGATTCTAAAATCGGATGGCTCCGGCAGAGATAGTATCGTCATTATCGGCTGCAGGTACATAAATGCCGTGCCGGTGGTGAGCGGATTGCCGAGTCCCAATTTGAGAAAACCGTTGATTTTTTGCACTCGCATCGAGCGCCGGACGCGGCTCAATAAAGACAGTAACCCGGTCATTATCCGTAGATTCCCGATGATGTGCCGGGGGTGCCAGTGCCAGCGGAACATCTTGCGTGCTCCTTGAAAATACTGCCCGGTATTTTTCAGGCGTAACCGCTTTTTCACCAGCCCGTATAGCCACACCGCCCGCAACTCAGCGACTTTCCCCTCCCCGATAGATGAGTAGAAGAGAAAATCAACGGGAATCGATAGCAGTAACAATATTAGAACTATCAGCGCACCGATGATATAAAGCGCCAGCATTCTTTACTTACCTTCTTCCCTTGCGAACCTCTTATCGATGAAGTGGTTGATAAGGTCGATAACACGCTCCGCGACCGGTACGATAGTGCCGCCGGTTAGTTCGACTTTAATACCATGTTTGTTGATAATAATAACAGCAACCGATTTCACTCCGCCACCTCCACCGATGCCGGTGCCGCCGCCTTCAGCCTTATCCCTGCCTTTACTCCCAAACCCCCCGAATCCAAAGCCCAGGCATACCGTGGAATAATAGTATTGCCTTCCACGATAATCGGTTCACCGATAACGGTCCTGTTGGACAAAATGCGTTCAATCTCTCCCGGGGTAGTCCTCATCAATCCCTCGATATTTCCGGCATAACGCTTCCCTCCGTGCGTAAACCACTACGTAGTTAATTCATCTTGGCTTAGCGGATAATTAAACACAATACGGATTACCCCTTATTACTCTTGCATTTTTATGTCGTATGGACACATGACGAAGACAAGTTTGGGCAAGGCTTCTTTTTAAAAGACTAACCCGTAAAGGTCTGTCTTCAAGAAGTCGATGACCGGGTGTATAATGGCATATATGTTAAAAACAACGATATTTCTGTTCGTTCTATGTTTTCCTTTACTTATCGGGAATGGATGTATTCCATCCGTAAACAGGCCAGTGGGTGAAGAAGGTTTCGCCGTATATCTGCTCTCTGTGGACACGCCTCCGTCTAAAATCGCGGCATTGAGCCACCTTAAATTAGCCAGCGAACCCTTAATCGCGATGGAGGACGTCATTTCATATTCGGGCACAGACCACGAAATTGAGCTGACAGCTTCTGCATATGATAGACTGCGGCGAATCGGGGTGCCGGTTTGGGGGAAAGTTTTTGTAGTGTGCGTTAACCGTCAGCCGGTATATTCGGGTGCTTTTTGGGCGATATACTCTTCACAGTCTTTCGATGGCGTCATTATCCTCACTCCCTTACCACCTGGTAAAAACGCTATCCGCATCGAACTCGGCTACCCCGGAGCTGGCTTTTTCAAAGGTGAGGACCCCCGCTCTGACGGTGCCATCTTAGAGTCATTGCGGAAAGCGGGGAAATTGAAGTAGGCGTGAGCTTGAGCGCCGATAGTTGCTACTTACGTATTTAACCCACCAGCATACAGTCAGTCAGGGTGATGTTTCCATCTGTGGCTTCATATCTGCCCAGCACTGCTACTCTCTGTCCAACCAGCAACCGCTTCACCACTGCGGAATACCGCTTATCAAAAATACACCGTAATGTTTTCCTGGCTGTGTCCGCGCCACCGAGGACGAGCACGGGGATGGCATCACCTTCTCCTGAAATCGTCTCGGTGACTATTCCCTTAACTTTCAACATTCTGCGGTGGTATGTGGTATTAGCATGATTGGCGTCCGTGTCAAAATCACGTTGTATTTCCTCGATAGTCACGGCAATCTCCTCATCGGAAACGGGCGGTTCCGGCTCTTTGAGGGGTCTGGGTTCAGCTTTTACGTCCTTAACAGGTTGTTTTTCTGAAGGCGGCGCCGGTTCCGGTACAGGTAAGGAGGGTGTTTCATTGTTTGGATTAGAACTCACAGGCACTTTGGTTGTTGCCTGCGGAACGGCAGAGGAAGCAGCCGTTGGTGTGCCCGTGAAGGTTTCAGCAGAAGCTTGTTCTTCCTGTTTAACCCGTGCCATAGATTCAGAGAGTAATGGGGCGAAATCAACGGTCAGTTCTTTGTACAGAGGTGAGGTCAGGGGATATCCACACCACTGGCATGCCCAATCGCGGGTGCGTGCCGCCTGCCTGCCACAGTTGGGGCACCTGATTTTTCTACTCGAAGGATAGCCGCACCGTGAGCAACGCCAGAGCAGGGCAGAAGATGTTTTTGTTCCACAAGCCGGGCACCGCAAGTCAAGCATGCTGGAAAACCAGGAACCGCGGGCGGAGACAAGCTTCTTATTGCCGGTTTTCGCCATTTCCTATCCCTTCTCCGACCAGAAGCCCATTCTCAGTTACTTCCATTCGCCATTCGCCAGAATGACGACGGTGTGAACGCTCTTCTTCCGGCGACCGATTTCGATTGTCTGGAATACCGCCGCACCGGCAGACACCCCCCGGCAAAATGAATCCTCAACACTGTCAGCTTTCAGCACTCAGCTAATACGACAGATTATAGCACCGTACAGGTGAAACTCAAGCTGTAGCTTTATGCGCTAACCGAAATCCAGTATAATCTGTTATTAGATACACGCGTTTTTCCGGAGGATTTTATGGGAGATATTAAAAGCGCTTTTGAAATTGCGATGGAGAAAATTTCTAAAATCGAGGAAGCCACCCTGGAAGAGCGGCTCAAATGGAAATTCTTTCCGAAAGGCGAACAGCTTGCCGCAAAATATCTCAAAGAAGACGTCAACCTGCTGAGTGAACTGAATAACTATAAAGGTGACGACCGTATGTGGGTGACACAGGGTGCTGTGGATGTGCTCGCGCGGAGTATCGACCTGCCCAAGAACGACGCTACTAAAAAGACCAATAGAAAAGCAATGGATGGCTTGAAGCTCCTGAAAAAAGACAAGTCAGGGGTAGAGAACCTTTACAGTAAAATCCGCTACGTCTTTAACCACTACACAGAGCAGGGTGAACAACAGAGAAAGCAGGCATACGAACAGCTCAAAGTCCAATTCGCCGCCAAGCTCCAGCAGGCGATGCAACAGCAGTTAGGCACATCGGCACGCGTCAATATGCGGGATATAAATATTGAGCGGCACCCGCAGTTCCTGGACGAATGGCGCCGCGTTCAAGGTCAGCTCGAGGCGCAATATATCGAGCATCTCAACGAGTACCGCAAAGAACTTATCGAAATACCGTAGGGTTGGTTTCACGTGGATATCGATGACGCCAGAATCAGAGACGCGGTTGCCCGCACCGAGGTCATCCGTGCGCCCAAACATAACCTGCATACTTTCGGGACGACGAACATCCATTACTACCTCGTCACCGAGCCGGTGTATGCAGAGCTAACGGGTGGAAGCAATGAGACCGTGGTCCGTGAAGGCAAGGTAATCGCTGAAAAACCGCGCATTGTTACACCCTATTACCTGACCTCGCTCGAAGGGTTCAGTGCAAGCGCCCGCCGCTACTTCGACCACCTGCTGAAGACACATGGTCGGGATACTCCCGGTCTCTTTTATGCTTACCGCAATGAGCCGAAAGGAATGGAAATCGTCGCCGATAACCTGCCCGCGGTGGTGGAGAAGATAGCCGCTGATATCGATACACGTGGCGACCCGCTGACCGCTCTCATTAAGGGCGTCGACGAGCTGTGGGATGTAGCGCTGGTCCGGTTTATCTTCGAAATAACCAACCGTTCGCTGGAAGAGAATGTCCAACAGTTGGGGGCACGGGGTCTGCTGGGGGTGGATAAGCAGGGCATCCCTGCGGACGCCCGCTACAGAATCGAGGAGCTTTTCCGCCAGGTGAGAAACGGCGAACGCGACCCACGGGAATTAAAGACGGAGCTTGACCGCTGGGACTTGTTCAGGGAGTACGAGGACAGGTTTTTAAGCCTTTTCCGGAAGTGAAATCCCGGATTCAGCCGGGGTGAATCATCCCAATAGCGTGATATTAATAAGCCTTAACTGCAAGGAGTCCACATGAACATCACCGTTGTAGAAGGCAGAGACCTTTCCGAAGCCTGGTTCCTGTGCCTGAAAAATACCCTCGCGAAAGGCTATGACTATAAAATCGACCGCGGTAGTTACGCCGGTCAACGCCGTAAACAACTCGACCTCGCAGTCGTCCGCATACAGTTTCCCGGCACTCGCCCCC
>JAUYDN010000008.1 GCA_030691775.1 Dehalococcoidia bacterium | reverse complement strand
TATAAATGATTACCGTATCACTGTAAGGAGTGCCATTTAACAATGCAACACCAATTATCGACACACAGGCAACGTCTGCTGACAGCCTTAGCGCACAAAGAGCCGGACCGGGTACCTTTCGACCTGGGTGGGTCGGTGCTCACCGGTATCCATATCAGGGCTTACCAGTCCCTGCGCCGGTACCTGGGTTTACCAGTCCGCGAACTTATCGTCAGGGATACCGTTCAGCAGTTGGCGCGTGTCGAAGATGATGTGCTCGAGCGGCTGGGTGTCGATGTCCGCAACGTCTCTCCGAATCCACTCAGGCCAGAAATCCACTTTAAGGAGACCGACGACGGGAAATATACATATTATTACGATGATTTTGGTATCGGGTGGCGCATGCCGGTGTCCGGCGGGTTCTACTTCGATATGTTCCACCATCCATTGGGCGGCGATATTACCGAAGGGGATATCGACCGTTTCGCGTTGCCGGATGTCACCGACCCCGTCCGCTTCACCGGTTTGAAAGAGACCGCGCAGGGGATTATCGACGGTGAAAAACGCGCTGTCTACATGGGTAACGTCTGCGCCGGTATCTTCGAGCTTTACCTCTGGGTGCGTGGCTTTCAGAACGGCTACGCTGACCTTGCCGGGAATCTAAAGCTCGCCCTTAAACTTCTCGACCGTTTCAAAGACCTGCAGATTGTTTACTGGGGCAAGGTCTTCAGCGTGATGGGTGATACCATCGATGTGGTTCAGCTTGCAGATGATTTCGCCGGGCAGGACCGTATGCTTATTTCACCGGCTACCTACCGTAAGCACCTCAAACCTTTACACAGAGAGGTGTGCGATTTTATCCACAGCCATAGCCGCGCCCGAATTTTCTTCCATTCCTGCGGGGCAATCCGGCCGGTGATTCCCGACCTTATCGAAGCAGGTGTGGATATTATCAACCCCGTGCAGGTATCGGCGGCAGGTATGGATTCCGCAGAGCTGAAAAGAGAGTTCGGCAAGGACCTGGTCTTCTGGGGTGGCGGGGTGGACACCCAGCGTATCTTCGATGAGCGTAACACTCCAGACGCGGTGCGTGAAGACGTGAAACGCCGCCTTAATGACTTGATGCCCGGCGGTGGTTTCGTCTTTGCCACCGTGCACAACATCCAGGCGAATGTCCCGCCGGAGAATATCGTAGCGATGTGGGAGACTGTGCAGAAATACGGTAAATACTGATTGTGAACACGAAACGCCGATTATCCCTCGGGCTGGACTTGAGCACGCAAAGCCTCTCTGCGGTCTTGCTGGATATAGATAGACGGGAGCTGGTATTCGAGCACACCCTGGAGTATGCCCAAGACAGGCGTCTTAACAGGTTCGGGATAAAAAAAAGCGACTATATTCTGCCGCCGCGAGAACACGGTCAGGCTGACCAACCTCCGATGATGTACCTGGCGGCTCTCGATTTTATGTTTGCGGATATCCGTGAAGCAGGTGTATCAATCGCCGAAACCGTGGTTATCAATACCTCGGCACAACAGCACGGACACGTCTACCTGAATGGAAATGCGCCCGCCCTTTTCACACAGCTTCACCAGCCAGGTTCGGAGAAGTCCAATCTGGTAAAACTGCTCGGGGGTTGCTTCGCATACAGCCGGGCGCCAATCTGGATGACATCCAATACCACCAGGCAGGCGGATTTCATCCGGTTGTTCGTGGGTGGCAAACGCCGGATGATTGAGCTGACCGGGTCAGACTCACCACTACGTTTTACCGGAGCCATCATCAGGAAGATTGGACAGGATTACCCGGATGCGTACCGTAACACGGACACAATCCAGCCGTTAAGTAGCTTTATTCCGGCAATACTGGTAGGGAATGTGAAAATACCCACCGACTTCGCCAACGCCTGCGGCACATCGCTGATGAATTACCGTCGCAAGAAATGGTCGCGCCTTCTCATGAGCGCCGTGGCTGAGAATCTTCCGGGTAGAGCCTGGCTACTGCGAGCAAAGTTACCTGCGATTGCCGCCCCCGACTCGATTGTCGGCGAAATTTCTCAATATTATGTAAATAAGTACGGCTTCAGACGGGGTTGCCTGATTGTTGCTGGTTCTGGAGATAACCCGCAATCGAAGGTGCTTGTGGACGGCGACCTGCTCAGCCTCGGCTCCAGTTTCGTCAATATGGTCGCTACCGATGGCAAAACAATGGATTTCAACGGCTATGCAAACGCGATGTATGATGGCGTGGGGCGTCCATTTATGTTCGGGTGCCGCACTAACGGGACACTGGCGTGGGATGCTTTGCGGGAGTCATACGGGATAAAAAAGGATAATTACGGTGCCGCCGAAAACTATTTACGCCGCACTCCCCTTGCGCACTCCCTGGTTTTCTGGCAACCGCGTGACGAGTCTTTCCCCGCTTCCAGTCATTATCGCCTCACCCGGGTCTCAAATTATAAGCCGGAACCCGGTGCGGACTATGCCGGGCTGGTTGAAACAACGCTCACTTTTGTCTATCATTACTCTCGGGCTTTTACCAGGACTACAAACGAACCGCTATTCGTTACCGGCGGCGCCGGCAACAGCCCCGAAATAACAAAGAGGGTAGCCGCAATCTGGGCACGACCGGTGGTAAGAATCGAGACGGCGGGAGCGGCGCTGGGGGCGGCCGTTGCTGGTGCCTGCGCTTTCCTGCGGAGTCAGCAAACAGATGTAAAAGTGCGGGAACTATCGGACAGTCTATTGAAAAAAGGCGCACCTTTGTTTCCGCCGCTCGATGACATCGCCGCTTTTCACAATCCAAACGGTTTTCTGGACAAATTCGCCGCGGCTGAGGCGGAAATGACGCGGCGGCATCCATTAAAGTAAAAGCAGTTGGAGGGAAACATGGCACTAAAAAGTCTCCGACACCAGTCTATCAGGCGTTCACCGGCACAAATGGTAAGGCATCTGAAAAGTTTTAGCCTGGAGTTAAAATTTTCGGCCGGTATCTGGTACTTTTCCCCGGCCGATTCGCGTTTTCACAGCAAATACGGGGAAGACATCCCACTGGAGGCACGCCTGGAAATTGCGGCTCGGCTGAAGGATTACGGCCTCGGCGGGATGGAAGCGCATTATCCCAACGAAATTAACGAAGACAACGCTCACATCTGGAAACGGTTCGAAAAAGATACCGGCATCAAACTCATCGCCGTCTGCCCGCTCATTTTCCGCGACCCGCGTTTCGAATTCGGTTCGCTGTGTAATCCGGATAGCCGCATCCGACGCCAGGCGATTGATATCGTCAGGCGCGCGTTAGAACTCAACAGGGTAATGAACACAGAGTTCGCTATCGTCTGGCCCGGGATTGACGGCTACGAAAACCCTTTCGGTATCGATTTCGTAGCGATGCGCCGGCGGTTTGCTTCCGGTCTGGCGGAAGCGATGGATGCTGTGCCGGGCGTGCGTATCGCCTTCGAGCCAAAGCCTTATGAACCACGCGGACACATTATCTATGGCACCACTCCTGAAGGCATACTTCTTTGCCACCAGGTTGAGGCGGCGCTGAAAGACCCTCTCAACCGCCGCATTCTCGACCGGGGCGATGCACTCTGCGGTATGAACCCGGAAATCGGGCACGTGCTGATGGGCTATGAAGACCTGCCGTATGCCTACAGCTGGCCGCTCTCGGAAGGCAGACTGGCACACATACACGTCAACAGCCAGCCGCTGGGTAACTACGACCAGGACCTTAACATCGGGGTGGTTTCACCGGAACAGTTCGAAGCCCTGATGTATGTACTGAAGATGCACAGCTATAACGGCTGGTTCGGTATCGATATCAACCCGGAGCGGATGCCCGCAGAAACGGCGATAAAGATAAATATCGACGCCATCCGCGCCGCCAACGACCGCATCAATGAGCTTGACCACGAATCGATTGTGTATGCCTTCAACCACCCGGAAAAGGCACGGGGCTGGCTGGAGGCTTACCTGGTGCGGGCAAGGGCGGCGTACCCGGAAAGACTGCCTCCACTACAGTCATTGAAGCAAAATCCTGGTGCCTCCAGAAAATCGTAATCGCCTGACTGTGATAACATAACGGTATATGAGTTTTCAGTATTTATTACAGACGTATTAAATAATGATGATTCATTTGTCTTTGCGAGGAGCGGAGCGACGCGGCAATCTAACGCTTAATGTAACCCCTTTTTTTAACCAGAGATTGCTTCGCTTCACTCGCAAGGACAGACTGAGCGATGTCTCAACATTTATTCTGACGCTTGTATTAGTTATCAGTTTTCAGTATTATGTTTCGCTGTGACGGCTGATAGCTAACGGCCGAAAGATGAGTAAACGGGGGATGTGGGGGAATGTCATTAAAACAGGATATTAAGGAATTCGGGCTGGATTTAGGTTATAGCAGGGTGGGCATCACCACCACCGACCCTTTTATGGAATACGCCGGGCGACTGCGGGAAAGAGGCGATTCCTATGCCTGGTTTTTACCCGATGAGGAACGACTGGCGAACAGGCTTAATCCGAAGCGGGTCTGGCCCGAGGCGAAATCAATCATCGTGCTGGTACTGGACTACTTCCGTACCTCCTTTCCGGAGATTTTCGATGGCAAAGTGGCGCGGCTATACACATCCGGCATTTACCTCTCTCAGAAGCACCGGTTGAGCGGCGCCCGCCGCCAGCTTTTCATTGACTTCCTGGCACTGAATAAAGTGCAGGTAAATACCCGCGTATTCGTCCCCGACCGCCTCGCTTCCTGCCGCGCCGGCGTAACTACGTTCGGGAAGAACAACTTCGCCTTCCTGGACGGCGCGGGTTCATTCGTCAGCCCCATCTGCATCGTGACGGATACGGAGCTTGAACCGGACTCCCCGACGGAGACCGTGGATTGTCCGCCAAACTGCACCGCCTGCATCGATGCCTGCCCGACCCGAGCCCTCTATGGACCATTGAAGTTGGACCCGCAACGCTGTATTGCCTATGCCAC
>JAUYDN010000232.1 GCA_030691775.1 Dehalococcoidia bacterium | reverse complement strand
CCCGCATCAAGTGCGGGGCAGGCTCTTGCCCCTTCTCCGCAGAGAAGGGGCAGAACTATTTTGAGAGGGGCTGACGCCCCTCTCAACTCCCTTGTGCAAGTTGGCAGTCATCTTGCTTTCCCACCCTTTGCAACCATCATTTTCATATTTCGTACGTGGCACCACACTCCATGTGTAATTGTTAAGTTATTTCGGAGACACTACAATAGGTATCATGTGCTTGTGAATACCGTGTGCCTACGCCTAAAAGCGCATACGGCTGTTCTACCCTCCCGGAGTGGCACACAGGCACGGTTTTAAGGTAAAATATAGACAGGGGATAGAGGGAAAAGTAGTGCAAATATCTCCCGTTTGCGGCTCGTCTTAGATTGCGGGAAGGAATGGTATTTGAGGCTAAACAGTCAGTTGGGGGCACAACATCGGAGTCCTCTTTAAAGATAATCATGCAAAGAAACTGTTTTTCCATATCCACATCTCCTTCGCACGCAGGATTGCATATCCGCTCGAATTCCGCTACAATGTTTTGCCGAAGTTGCCTGTTTTTAGTCCTCCCAGGAGGTCGCCGTCGTGGCTAAGAAAGTGATACCGCAAGAAGTTTTGAATAAACCGGCTGTGCTCGTCGTCGGCGCCGGGATTGCCGGCATGCAAGCCGCCCTCGAGGTAGCTGACTCCGAACACCACGTCTACCTCGTGGAGAAGCTCCCTACCGTAGGCGGACGCATGATGCAGTTGGATAAGACTTTTCCCACCATGGACTGCGCCTCCTGCATCGGCACACCCAAGATGAGCCAGGTGGGCGCGCACCGCAACGTCGAGCTCATTACCTGCGCCGAAGTCACCAAAGTGACAGGTTACGCTGGCAACTTCAAAGCTACGATTCACAAGAAATCGAAATTCGTCGATATCGCCGACTGCACCGCTTGCGGCGAGTGCGCCCGTGTCTGTCCCGTCTCGCTCCCCAGCGAATGGCAACTGGGATTGGCACAGCGCAAAGCGGCTTACCGTCCCTTTCCCCAGGCTGTCCCCAATGTGTATACAATCGATAAGCGCGGATTACCTCCCTGCCGCGTTACCTGCCCTGCCGGCGTCAACGCCCAGGGTTACGTGGCGCTCATTTCACAGGGCAGGTTCAAGGAAGCCCTGGAAGTGCTGCGGCGCACGATGCCCTTCGCCGGAGTCTGCGGTCGCGTCTGCACCCACCCCTGTGAAGCTGAATGCGAGCGTGGTAAGGTCGACGAGCCGGTCTCAATCCGCTTCCTTAAACGCTTTATGGCTGATTACGAGATGAAGAACGGCCGACCCAAAGCCCAACCCTTCCCCATTACGCAAACCCAGAAAGTGGCAGTTGTCGGGTCAGGTCCGGCGGGTATCGCCTGCGCCTACGACCTGGTGCGACTGGGCTACCCGGTGACGGTCTTTGAAGCCTCCCCTGAGACCGGCGGCCTGCTCCGCTACGGCATTCCAGAATACCGCCTCCCCAAGAAAATCGTCGATGATGAAATCGACTATGTTAAAGAGCTGGGCGTGGAAATCAAGGTGAACACCCCGGTCACGAAGCTGGAAGACCTTTTCAACCAGGGCTACAAGGCAGTTTTCCTCGCCACGGGCGCTGGTACCGGCACGAAGATGAATATCCCCGGCGAAGACAGCGATGACGTGCTGGACGCCCTGACATTTCTTAAACGCGCCAATGGCGGCGAGAAAGTAAGCATCGGGCAGAGGGTGGCGGTGATAGGCGGCGGTAACTCCGCCATGGATGCGGCAAGAGTCGCCTTACGGCTGGGAGCCAAAGAGGTATCGATTGTTTACCGCCGTTCCCGCGCCGAGATGCCCGCCGCCGCAGAGGAAATCGAGGAAACCGAACACGAAGGAATCAAGTTTAATCTATTGACCAACCCGGTAAAGATACTTACGGAAAACGGCAAAGTCACCGGTATCCAGAACATCAAGATGCAGTTAGGCGAGCCGGATGCCAGCGGACGCCGGCGCCCCATTCCCATCGAGGGCAGTGAGTATGTTATGGGCGTGGATACCGTCATTATGGCTACGGGTCAAGCAGTGGACAAGAGCAAACTGCCGGAAAAACTCGGTTACGCCAGGTCGGGCACGGTGCAGGTTGACAGCGTCACATTGCAGACCAATATCGAAGGCGTGTTCGCCGGCGGCGATGCTGTCTCCGGTCCCGCGGATGTTATCAGCGTGGTTGCCGCGGGCAAAGAAGCCGCTATTTCCATCGACCGCTATCTCAATGGCGTCGATTTGAAAGAAGGCCGGCCGGAACCCAGGAACCGTGTCCAGTTTATCAACAAGGAAGGCGTGCAGAAGCAGGCGCGAGCCAAAATGCCCGCCCTTTCAACGGCTGAAAGACAGGGCTTTATCGAGGTCGAGACAGGTTTCGACGAGAAGGCGGCAATCGCCGAAGCGCAACGATGTCTCAACTGCGGTGTCTGCAGTGAATGTCTTGCCTGCGTTGCCGTCTGTGAGCGTAAGGTAATCCACCACGAGATGCAAGACGAGGATATGGTGGTGGACGCGGGCGCTATCATCGTCACCACCGGCTACGACCTGCTCGACCCCACCCCGATGACCCAGTACGGCTACGGGCGCTTCCCTGACGTCTATACCGGTCTCGAGTTCGAGCGCATGGTAAGCTCGACCGGTCCCACGGAGGGACATATCCAGCTCAAAGACGGCAGTACGCCCAAGAGCGCGGCAATCCTGCACTGCATCGGCTCACGCGACAAGAACTACCACGAGTACTGCTCACGCGTGTGCTGTATGTACGGACTGAAGCACGCTCATCTTATTCGCGAGAAGACGGGTGCCGCCGTCTACCAGATGTACATCGATATGCGTTGTTTCGGCAAGGGCTACGAGGAGTTCTACAAGCGCATCTCCGATGAAGGTGTCAATTTCATCCGTGGTAAAGCGGTGCAGGTCACGAACATTACAAAGCCAGACGAGGAGAAAGGTAAGCTCATCGTCGTCGTCGAGGACACATTACTCAACCAGATGGTGCGCGTGGCTGTCGACATGGTCATCCTGTCTACCGCTATCGAACCGCGCGCAGACGCGAAGGACACCGCCGGCATCTTCGGGCTGGAACAGGATAAGGACGGTTTCTTCCAGGAAAAGCATTACAAGCTGGACACGATGGGCACCCTGACCGATGGCATCTACCTGGCGGGGTGCTGTCAGGGTCCCAAGGATATACCGGATACGGTGTCGCAGTCTATCGGCGCGGCGGCAAAAGCCATCGTCCTCGTGTCACTCGTGGAGCAGTCCAGAAAGAAAGAAGCAATCAGCAGTCAGCAGTCAGCAGTCAGTTGAACGATGCTTGGTGACTATTAGTATGAAGGATTTCCGGAAAAATACGAGTCAAGCACAAGAGGGAAGCGGATGCTTACCGCATTGCTTGGAAAATAGACAGTGAGGGTGGTAGAATCGTAAAATCACCCTCATCCCTTCGGCTTCGCTCAGGGCAGGCTCTTCCCTTCTCCCCTCAAGGGAGAAGGGAAGTTTTCATCATGGTGGGTGACGCCGCTCGCCGTGGACGATTAATACGAAAACTGGGAGCTGAAAGCTGATGGCTAGATAAGGTTGATAACCATGAAGAGAAAAATCGGGGTTTATGTCTGCCATTGCGGCTCGAATATCGCCGGCTACCTTGACGTGCCGAAGGTGACGGAATATGCGGCTACTTTACCCTCGGTGGTAGTAGCAAGACACTACACCTTTATGTGCTCCGACCCGGGGCAGGACTTAATTAAGAACGATATTAAAGAACTGGGGCTGAACGGCGTGCTCGTCGCCTCCTGCTCCCCCACCCTGCACCTCCGCACCTTCCGTGACGCCTGCGCCGAAGCCGGTCTCAATCCGCACCAGTGCGAGATGGCGACCATCCGCGAGCTTTGCTCCTGGGTACACAGCCACAACAAGGTAGAAGCCACGGAGAAGGCAATGGGACTCATCGCAGCGGGGGTACGGCGCGTGCTTTACCACAACCCGCTGGAAGCCATGTTTGCACCGGTCAACCCGAACACCCTCATCGTGGGGGCGGGTATCGCCGGCATACAGACCGCCCTGGAAATCGCCAGTACCGGCAACAAGGTATACCTGGTGGAAAAAACGCCGAGCATCGGCGGGCGGATGGCGCAGTTAGGTAAAACTTTTCCCAGCCTTGAATCCACCACGGATATCCTCATCCCGCGCATGCTGGCGGTCAAAGAAAATAAGAACATCGAACTATTTACCAACAGTGAAGTGACTGAGGTCGCCGGCTATATCGGTAACTTTAAAGCCACAATCAACAAGAAGGCACGCTACGTCGAAGAATCGAAATGTAACGGCTGTGGCGAATGCTGGGCACAATGCCCCGTGGAAGTACCCGGCGAGTTCGACCACGGTATGAAGACCCGGAAGGCAATCTACATTCCCTTCCCCAAAGCCATCCCGAACGTGCCTGTCATCGACCGCAAGACCTGTAAGTATTTCATCGACGGCAGTTGCCATATCTGCGCCGATGTCTGCCCCACCAAAGCTATCGATTTCAACCAGGCGGACGAGACGACCGAGGCAGAAATCGGCGCCTGCATCCTGGCGACCGGTTACGATACGTTCGACCCCACCCCCATCACCCAGCTTGGTTATGGCAGGTTTGAAAACGTGCTCACCAGCCCGGAGTTCGAACGGATGTCGAACCCGGATGGACCCACCGGTGGCAAGGTGCTGTTAAAAAACGGCAAGCCGCCGAAAGCCATCGCCATCGCGCATTGCGTGGGAAGCCGCGACCAGAATTACTTCCCGTACTGCTCGCGCGTTTGCTGTATGTACAGCCTCAAGTATGCCCGCCTGCTTAAACAACAGCTCGGTCCGGATACCAGCGTTTACCAGATGTACATCGATATGCGCTGTTTCGGCAAAGGGCACGAGGAGTTTTACCAGAAGGCTTCGGACGAGGGTGTGCAGTTCATCCGCGGCAAAATCGGCCAGGTCACGAATATTACACAGGGCGATGAAGAGAACGGCAAGCTCATTGTCATAACCGAAGACACCCTGCTGGGAACGATGATACGCGTTCCGGTAGATATGGTTGTGCTCAGCGTGGCGATGAAACCGCGCGCGGATATGGGAGAAGTGGCGCGCACCTTCTTGCTGGGGCGCAGCGCCGATGGCTTTTTCCTGGAGCGCCACCCCAAGCTCGACCCCGTGGGCACCATGCTCGATGGAGTTTTCGCCGTCGGGTGCTGTCAGTCTCCCAAGGACATCACCGATACGGTGGTACAGGCAACCGGCGCCGCCGCCCGCGCGCTCGAGCTCATCAGCAGGGGTAAGGTGGAAATGGAAGCCGCGACTGCTTTCGTGGACGCCGAAGTGTGCGCGGGATGCGGCTACTGCAAAGCCATCTGCCAGTACAGTGCCGTGGAAATCGACCCCAAATCGAGGATAGCGGTGGTGAATGAGGCAATCTGCAAGGGTTGTGGCGCCTGCGCGGCGACCTGCCCGAGCAAGGCGATGCAGTTAAAGAACTTCTCCCAGAAACAACTGAACGATGTAATCGACGAGGCAACCAGGGAGTATGCCGGTTTGTCCAGATAGGAGCCTGCGATGCAAGAGAAACAGAAAGCAGTATTAGTTATCGGCGCCGGGGTGGGGGGTATCAGGGCTTCCCTCGACCTTGCCGAGTCCGGGCACAAGGTCTATCTCACCGACCGCAGTCCCGGCATCGGCGGCGCGCTGTACCAGCTCGATAAGTGGTTCCCCGATAACCAGTGCGAGCTGTGCAAGCTTTTGCCGGTGTTCTCCCGTGATGAATGCTCCCAGTTCTGCCTGCGCCGTGATTTAATGCACCCGAACATCGAGCTGATGCCATATGCAACCGTCACCAGGTTTTCCGGCGAGCCGGGCAATTTTGAAGCCACCGTAAACATCAAGTCGCGCTGGGTGGTGGAAGATAAATGCACCGCCTGCGATCTCTGCGCCCAGGTATGTCCGATAGAGGTTGCGGACGAGTTCGAGCGCGGTCAGCAAAAGCGCAAAGCTATCTATGTCCGCAATCCACAGGCAATTCCGAACGTCTACACCATCGACCGCGAAGACTGCAACCAGTGCGGTAAGTGCGTGGAAATCTGCCCGACCAAAGCCGTGGTGCTGAATATGCCTGACGAAACCAGGGAGCTATCCGTCGGCGCGGTGGTGGTCTCCGTAGGCTCCACCGAATTCGATGGCAAGTCCATGCAACAGTACGGCTTCGGGCGCTATGCCAATGTCCTCTCCAATATCCAGCTTGAGCGCCAGCTTGCCAGCGCGGGACCGACCGGCGGTGAGCTAAAACGCCCGTCCGACGGTAAGACCCCGAAGAAAATCGCGATTCTGCAATGTGTCGGCTCCCGCGATTGGGAGCGGAACTACTGCAGTGAAGTTTGCTGTATGTACGCCCTCAAGGAAGCAATGATGTTGCGCGACCGCTACCCGGACGCTGACGTGACCATTTTCTACATGGACATCCGCGCCTTCGGGAAGGACTACTACCGTTTCCATTTGCAGGCTAAGGAGATGGGCGTTAAGTTCGCGCGGAGTCGCGTCTCCCGCATCCGTGAGAACCCGAAGACGAAAGACCTCTACCTGCTTGCCCGCGATGAAAGTGGAAAATCCATTGGCGACACGTATGATATGGTGGTGCTTTCTCTCGCCCAGTGTCCTTCCCCCTATCTCAACGAGCTGAGCAAGACGCTGGGTCTAGCTACCAACGAGTGGGGGTTCATAGAGACGCCCGGTTTCCACCTGACACATACCAGCCGTCCCGGTGTGTATGTCAGTGGTTCTGCTTCCGGTCCTTCGGATATCTGTGAGACCGTGATTAAAGCAAGCGCCGCCGCCGGTGAAGCGGCGGGTATCCTGGCGGGGACGCAAAGCAAGGCAGAAGAAATAAAGCCCGCCCACGACCACAAGACTATCACGGATGAAGAGGCGAAAATCGCTATCTTCATCTGCCAGTGCGGCAACGAGATAAGCTCGGTAGTTGATATTGATAAGACCAGGGATTATGTAAAGAAGCTGAAGAACGTCGTCCTCGTCGATGATATGGGTTTCCTCTGCCAGACTAACGAGCTAGACCGTGTCAAGGAAACCGTGCAGAAATCAGGCGCTAACCGCGTGATTATGGCGGCCTGCGCTCCGTATCACTACCACCGGTTGTTCTCAAAGACACTCGCCGAGGCGGGCATCGGTGCCGCACAGTGGCAGTTGGTCAACTTCCGGGAACAGCTTGCCTGGGTGCACAAAGAAAGCAAAATCCTCGCCACCCGCAAAGCCCAGAAAATGGTGGAGATGGCAGTCGAGCGCCTGCGGACACAGGAACCGCTGAAGACCACCTCCGTGAAAGTCACACAGAGCGGTCTCGTCATCGGTGGCGGGATTTCAGGTATGACGTCTGCCCTGGAGCTTGCCAGCCGTGGATATGATGTCACCCTGGTGGAAAAAACCGGCGAGCTTGGCGGGCACAGTCGCAATTTATTCTACGACCTGTCTCCTTTAGACCCGCAAACACTGGTCGAAGATACAATCCGGAAAGTGCAAAACAACCCGCACATCAAAGTTATGTTAAACAGCGAGCTTGCCAGCATCACGGGTCACGCGGGTAATTTCCGGTCGGAGATTCAGACCGCCGACAGTAAGACGGAACTGGTCAAACACGGCGCGGTTATCATCGCTAGCGGCGCAGCCGAGTATCAGCCCACCGAGCACATGTTCGGCAGAGACCAGCGCGTCATCACCCAGCACGAGCTACAGAAACGCCTGGCGGAAGGAAAACTCGGAAAGCCAGAAACGGTTGTGATGATACAGTGTGTCGGCTCCCGGAATGCGGCACACTCCTACTGCAACCGCACCTGCTGTTCGGAGGCGGTTGCCAATGCCCTCAAGATAAAAGAACTCAGCCCTGAGACGCATGTATTCGTGCTCAACCGGGATATTATGACCTACGGCTTTAGAGAGCGATACTTTACGAAAGCACGCGAGGCGGGTGTCCTCTTCCACCGCTTCGAGCAGGAAAAAGAGCCTGAAGTTAAAACGAGTGAAAAGGCCATCACTATTACCTGGCCCGACCCTGCTCTCCCCGGCAGTCTGGAGATTGACGCCGACCTGCTCGTACTGAGCACGGGGTATGTAGCCGAAGGGAACGAAAAAATCGCGGGTATGCTCTCACTGCCTCTTACGGAGGACGGCTTCTTCAAAGAAGTCGATGTTAAATTCCGGCCGGTGGACGCGGTTCTGGACGGCATCTTCATTACCGGGCTGGCGAGCGCCCCGCGGAACCTTAACGAAAGAGTGCTACAGGCACAGGCGGCGGCACAACGTGCGGCAAACGTGCTCTCCCGTGAGACCCTTACCTCCGGCATGGTTGTTTCCGAGGTGGACAAACGGCGTTGTAGCGCCTGCGGTCTTTGCGTGGAGGCTTGCCCGTTCGATGCCCGCTACCTGGATGCAGATGAGCATTATGCCGTGGTACGGGAAGAGCTTTGCCAGGGCTGTGGCGCCTGCGTGGCGGTCTGTCCGAATGACGCCGCTAAACTGAGGAGTCAGAAAGACAAGCAGGTCTTTTCCATGATAGAAGCAGTGATTTAATATGACCGCACAATATGATATTTTTCAATTTGTCATTGCGAGGAATCCCGATGGGAATCGGAATGACGTGGCAATCTCAGGACGGGGCAAATCCCACCTCCCAAAGATTGCTTCACTCCGTTCGCAATGACGGGGGAACAGAACGAAGGAGTTGACAGTATGGCTGAGACAACCCAGACAAAAGAACAGTTCGAACCCAGGATTATAGGCTTCCTGTGCAACTGGTGCACGGCGGCCGCCGCTGACCTCGCAGGGACGACCCGGGCGCAGTACCCGCCCAACGTCCATCCCATCCGCGTAATGTGCAGTGGCACCGTCGACCCGATGTATATCCTGAAAGCTTTGCTTTCCGGCGCCGATGCCGTGATGGTGGGTGGTTGTCATCCCGGCGACTGTCACTATGTTTCCGGCAACTACAAGGCGCGCCGCAAAATAGCCATGCTGAAACAGATATTCAAATCGCTGGGGCTGGACGAAAACCGCGTCTGGCTGAGGTGGATTTCCGCCAGCGAAGGTCCGGAGTTCGCCAAATTCATGCGTGAGATTACAGAAGAGACCCGCAAGCAGGGTCCCAGTCCACTGGCGAGCGACTGGACGGTATAGGAGACGAGAATGACGAAAAGTGCCATATTAGAGGTCAAAGAAGGCAAAACCCGGCAGGCTGTCAACAGCTTTCTGAAAGACCTGTTTGCTAAGAACGTGGTCGAGGCGATGCTGGTGCCGCTGGCGCATCCGTCAGGCACAAATGTGGTACAGGCGCTTATCAGCGACCCGTCGCACGTGGACCAGGCGGATGTATTTGCACCCGTTATGCCGGTGAACTCCGCCAAAATCCTGCAGGCGATGACCCGGCTCACACCCGTCGACCGTAAGACCGCCATAGTCATCCGCCCGTGCGAGATGCGCGCCGTGGTGGAGCTGATAAAGTTAAAGCAGATACAACCGGCGAACCTGCTCTTTATCAGCATCGATTGCCCGGGTGCGTATTCCACCAAAGACTACCCCAAATTCGCCGCTGAAAAGAAGACCTCCGATGATTTCGTCAAGGCTGGCTTCCGGTGGGCGGAAGATGCGCAGTTGAGAGCCGGCTGCCAGATTTGCGAATACCCTTACCCCCTCACCGCCGATATTACCATCGGGATGCTCGGACTTGAGCCGGGGCAACTGCTCCTCATCGCCGATACGCCGCGCGGTGAAGAAGCGCTCAAGACGGCCGGTTTCACGCTGGAGACCGATAGCGCCACAGCGCAGAAACGTCAAGCGGCGCTCGCCAGATTCGTCCCCGAGGTCAAAGAGCGGCGTAAGAAGTTTTTTGAGAAAACAAAGGAGGAAATCGGGGGCATCGAGAAGCTGACGCAGGTTTTCGCTACCTGTATCAAGTGCCAGAACTGCCGCGCCGCCTGCCCCGTTTGCTATTGCCGCGAATGCGTCTTCGTCTCCCCCACCTTCGAGCTGGAATCGGAGAAATACATGCGGCAGGCAGTGAAGAAGGGCGGCATCCGTATGCCGGCAGATACCCTCCTCTTCCACCTGACCAGGATGAACCACATGGCTAACTCCTGCGTGGGTTGTAGCGCCTGTGAAGAAGCCTGCCCCAACGATATACCTTTGCTCAAAATCTTCCAGCTGACCGGCGCGGAAGTGCAGGAGCTGTTCGATTATGTACCCGGGCGCAACGTGGAAGAGCCACTACCCGCCGCCGCCTTCCTCGAAAAAGAATTCCAGGAAATGGGTGAAAAGAAATGACAGTACAGCTTGTAACTGACAAGGGAAAAGAGACGTGCGATTTCTCCTTCACCCGTGAAATCCGGGAGAAGAGCGGCGCACACCTGGAGCGGTGCTACCAGTGCAATGCCTGCAGTAGCGGGTGCCCGTCTGCCTACCAGATGGACTATCCACCCCACCAGCTTCTGCGCATGGTGCAGTTGGGTCTCAAAGACCGGGTACTCAATAGCAACACCTTCTGGATTTGCTTGAGTTGTGAGACCTGCGCCACCCGCTGTCCGAACGACATCGAAATTGTGCTGGTAATGGACGCCCTGCGCGAAGCCGCGCTCAAGGAAAGTCGCCAGAGCACCACCAGATTGCCGCTCTTTCATAGCACCTTCCTCGGGCAGGTGAAGCTCTTCGGCAGGGTTTACGAACTGGGGCTTATCGGCCTGTACACGGTCTTCAGTGGTAATATCCTGAAACTCAAGAGCCTGATGCACGATGCCATGCTCGGCGTGAAAATGTTCACCAGGGGCAAGCTGTCACTCTTCCCACCCAGAGTTAAAGGCAAGGCAGAAATCAAGCGTATGTTCGAGGCGGCAAAAGCCACCAAATAAATAGCAGGTTACAAACGATGGGAAAGATAAAATACGGTTACTATCCGGGGTGCTCACTTGAATCCACAGCGAAAGAATACAACCTTTCGATGCAGACTACCGCCAGACTTCTCGATGTGGAACTCGAGGAACTGCACGATTGGAACTGCTGTGGGGCGTCCTCCGGGCACTGCACCAACTACGAGCTTTCACTGGCATTACCGGCGCGTAACCTGGCGATTGCGGAAAAAGAGGGTTTGAACATCGCCGTAGCCTGCGCCGCCTGCTTCCTCCGCTTCAAGCAGACCAACTACGACCTGAGAAAGAACGACGCTATTCGGCAGAAGATTGAAAAGATTATCGGGATGCCGTACAGGGGCACCGTTGAGGTTAAGCACCTGCTGGAAATATTCTTCCGCGAACTGGGACTTGAGGAGATTAAGAAACGTGTCAAAAAACCGCTCAAGGGGCTGAAACTCGCCGCGTATTACGGATGCTACCTGGTGCGCCCGCCCGAGGTCATGAAGTTCGATGACCCGGAGGCGCCGATGATGATGGACCACGTGCTTGGGGCAATCGGGGCGGAACCGGTGGAGTACACGCACAAGGTCGAGTGCTGTGGCGGCAGTCTCCTCCTGGCGCGTACGGACGTGGTGAGCAAGCTCGTTAACGACATTTGCCAGGCGGCGCTGGATGCCGGCGCGGAGGCTGTTGTCACCGCCTGTCCACTTTGCTTTTCTAACCTGGATACCCGTCAACCCAAAACTCACGTACCCATCATCCATTTCAGCGAGTTACTGGGAATCGCGCTGGGCGCGGATAAAAAAGATTATGGCGTGTGGCTGAAAAAACACATCAACGACCCCCGTCCGTTAATAAAGGCGAAAGGACTGATTTAGGGGAATTACTAATGTCTAAACAAATTACAGTTTGTCATACCAGCGAAGCCTGTCCCGTACAATGATACGGGAGCTGGTATCCAGAGGGTGGGGAATACGCTTGGATTCCCGCTCGGAGCCTGCCCCGCACTGGATACGGGGGCGGGAATGACAAAGAAAGGCAGGGTTTTTCATACTTCGTGGTCCCGGTATAATCGGGATGACTGATTCTGAGGAACGAAGTGAACGAAGAATCTCCAACACCAACTCATCAGGCACGGAGACTCTTTCAGATTGTCTGAAAATGGTTTTAGTTAAAGCAGGGAGTTATTCAGGTCTGGATTCCCGCCTTCGCGGGAATGACATTCTGGCGATATTGGATTCCCGCGGAAGCTGGAATCCAATATCCTCTTTGTCATTGTCGGGCTTGACCCGACAATCCAGGATGATTTCGGACAACCTCTCAGAGTACCACAGCTTAGGAAAAGTCAGAAAAGCGATATAATTAGAGAGGGAAGACACGATGCAAGCAGTAGCACCATATCAGGACGCAATCGATATTATCAAAGAAGAGGGCGGTGAAATTTGCAAGCTTTGCTACCAGTGCGGTAGCTGTACCGCCACCTGCCCGTGGAACCTGGTGCGGAGCTTTATGGTACGCAAGTCCATGCACCAGGCACAGCTCGGTCTCGTTGATTTCGAGAATGAGGATATGTGGCTTTGCGTTACCTGCAAATGGTGCGTCGATAGGTGCCCGCGCGGTGTTGGTATCATCGATGTGTGGCGCAGTTACAGGCGGGCGATTGTCGAAATGGGCATCGGCGGCGTGCCGGATTCCATCCGCTTCACTGCCAAGAACATCTCCGGCGTGGGCAATCCCCAGGGTGAAGACCGCGAAAAGAGGACCGACTGGGCACGCGAAGCCGGCGTCAAGACCTTCACCAAAGGCACGGAATACCTCTACTTCGGTTGTTGCTATAACTCCTACGACCCCAAGCTCATCCGTGTGGCGAAGGCGACCGCTAAAGTCCTGAAAACGGCGGGAATCGATTTCGGCATCCTGGGTCCGGAGCAGAACTGCTGTGGCGAGAGCATCCGCAAAGCGGGTAGCGAAGCGCTTTTCAAGAGCCTGGCACAGTCTAACATCGAAAGTTTTAACAAAGCTGGCGTGACGAAGATTATCGTCAACTCGCCGCATTGCTACCATACCTTCAAGAACGAGTACCCGGAGCTTGGCGGCAAGTTCGAGGTCCTGCATTCCTCGCAGTTCATCGCCCGACTTATCAAAGAAGGCAAGATTAAACCGACCAAAGAGCTGAAGAAGAAAGTGACCCTGCACGATTCCTGCTACCTCGGCAGGCACAATAACATCTACGACGACCCGCGCAACGTCCTGAAGAGCATCCCCGGCATCGAGCTGGTGGAGATGAACAATAACCGCGAGAACGGGTTGTGCTGTGGCGGCGGCGGGGGCAGAATCTGGGCGGAAACCAAGAAGGGCGAACGTTTCTCCGATATCCGCGTCGACCAGGCGCTGGAGGCTGGAGCGGGTGTGCTGGCGGCCGCCTGTCCCTACTGCATGGCAAACTTCGAGGATAGCGTGGTGACGATGGACAAAGCCAGCACCATTGAAGTCAAGGAACTCTCGGAACTGGTGGCGGAAGCGATTTAACAAAAATATTCCGGCACTCGAACGGTCAGAACGGCTGGTCTTAAGACCAGCCGTTCTTTGTCCACTAAATCAAGGGTGTTTCGTGCCACCCGTCTTTACACTCAACCGTGTCTCTGGTAAACTGCAATTAGAATCAGAGGTAAACAGGAGAGACGGTATGGGTAGAAGAGATTTCCGCCACCATGAAGCCAAGAAACCCAGGAAGGACGCTAAAAAAGCTATTCTGTCCGCTCCGGTTGAACCTCCTCCCCCACCCGTGGAGGTAATAAAACGCGGCAAGAAAGAGCGCCCGGAAGAGGTTTAAATCACCCGGCTTGTTATCTCTATCTCTACGAGACCGGTGAGCTAAAGTTACGTGCCGCTAAAGCCCGGGAAATGCTGGCAGAATGCCGTTTATGCCCGCGTGAATGCCGCGTAAACCGCCTGGCAGGACAAACCGGAAAGTGCCAGACTGCAGATAGCGCAATCGTCTCCAGCTACGGACCACACTTCGGGGAGGAAACACCGCTGGTGGGGAAGGGTGGCTCCGGCACCATTTTCTTTACACACTGCAACCTCAAGTGTATTTATTGCCAGAACTATACTATCAGCCAGCTCGGTGAAGGTGAACCGGCATCCGCGGAAAAAATCGCCCGCATTATGCTACATCTGCAGGAAAGCGGATGCCACAATATCAACTTCGTCTCGCCGACACACGTTGTGCCCTTCATCCTGGAAGCGCTGGTAAGCGCCACCGCTCACGGGCTAACCGTTCCGCTGGTCTACAACACCGGTGGCTATGATTCACTGGAGACTCTCCACCTGCTTGACGGCGTTATCGATATCTATATGCCGGATATGAAGTATACAGATACTAAAGTGGCTGAGGAGCTTTCCGGTATCAAAAACTACCCCTCAATCAACCATGCCGCCGTTAAAGAAATGCACCGTCAGGTGGGCGACCTGGCGATTGACGAACGCGGCATCGCACAGCGTGGTCTGCTGGTACGTCACCTTGTTTTACCGGGGAAACTGGCAGGTACGGAAGAAGTGACCCGGTTCCTCGCTGAAGAGGTATCACCGGATACCTATCTCAATATCATGGCGCAATACCACCCCGCACACCGGGCGATGGACAACACTCTTCTCTCCCGCCGTGTCACGCATGAGGAGTACCGGGAGGCTTTAGATTACGCCCGCCGTCATGGAATGCAACGGCTGGACAAAGACTTTTACCCGGGAATCCCGGCGAGGTAACGGAATGGGTGAGATGACGGCATTACGGGCAATCGTCCGGGGAAGGGTACAGGGCGTCTATTACCGGGCTTTTACGGAGCGCTTAGCACGTAAGCTCGGGCTATCTGGTTGGGTACGCAATCTGCCTGACAGGTCCGTAGAAGTCTATGCCGAAGGTGACAAAGAGCGACTGGAAGAACTGCTGAAAGCGCTCCATATCGGACCACCCGGTGCCTGGGTCGATGATATCACCACCGAATGGCTGGAGCACACGGGCAAACTCCGCGGTTTTTCAGTGACCGGTTAAACACCGACCGGTTGGAAACCATAGTGACGGTCATTCCGCATCAGGCGCGAGAGGACCACAGGTGACGTGCGGTAGACGTCTATCCCGCGGCGGTCGTTGAGCTGGTTGCCCAGCTCTTCGAGTGTGAGCGGCTGGTTTCCATTAGCCAGCATAACCCGGAAGGCGCTCTCCTGGAGCGGCAAGCCAGGCGTGATATAATCGGGCGTCTTCGAGCAACAGGACTTTGCTGATTTGAACAGGTCGGATGTTTTTGCCTCGCCCCGGTCGGTTTTGAGCTTCCTCCGGCACCTGGGACAGAGGGCTCCCGTTGCCATCGTGGTCAGAGAACGGTCGTGAGCTTTTAACCAATCGAGGTTAATTGCCCAGCGCTGTCCCGATTCCAGTACCATGTCGTCTATACCCATATCCTACCCCCGGGTTCGCTACATTGTGTCCAGTCCGGACTCTGCCAGTCGGATGAGGTCCAGATAGTCCGTCCGTATACCCATCGATTCCGAAACCTCGCGGTCTACCTGGAAAGGGTCACCGGTGAAAACATTGCCGACTTCTTCCATTTTTCTTTCACCGGAATTTGTGGGCGCCATTTTTTGCCGCCCCTCTATAATACCAATATCGAACGGAAGTGTGAAGTACAGGTCAGCGATTACCTTATCGATTCCCAGCGCGTACAGGTCCTGCCAGCCACCCCCTGAGTCACCGTATTTATCGACAGGCAGGAGAGAAAGCAGGTTCATGATGCTTAGCCAGCCCTGCCCGTTGACGACTTTCAGCGGCGAAACGGTGATGAGATAATCACTGGAGAGAATGACGTTAGGAATCCAGAATGTGGGAACGATAAGAGGCTTGGGTAAGGGATTATCCACCTCTACCCAAACGCAGTCTTTTACATCCAGCATCAAGACCCGCGGGAAGTCATAACCGAGTGCCCGGTAAATGGGCATCATTGGCTCGCCGTCAGGCGAGCCATCCAGGATGATGATGTCGGCGTCGCTTACCTTACGAATACCGCGAATGATTGAATGAATCATCTCGCGGCTGGTCGTTGCGGGATAAGATTCTCGTATATTAGCACACGGCTTGATGAGGATACGCCGCGCCCTGGAAACGACCGGCGGCGCCTCAAAGACGAACCGGGAAGCGTCAAATCTCAAACTTCTCGCCTCTTTTTCGACCTAATGCATTACAACGCCGGCTTCAAGACAATTATCTGCGTCGCCGCGGGCAGTTTACCCGCCTGGAATTCGACCTCCGAGCCGGGCGCCAGGGTCACGTTCTTCTTGTCCTTCAGGAACTCGTCGACGCCCGCGACCGGGAAGCCGCAGCGGTCGTTCTTGAAGTGCATGGGAATAATGACTTTAGGCTGTAATTTATTGCTGACATCGGTGGCAACCGCCGCATCGATGGTATAAAAACCACCTACCGGCGCAAGCAATACATCGACTTTGCCCACCTGGCTCGCTTCCTGGGAAGACAGATTATGTCCCAGGTCTCCGAGGTGACAAACCCGCATGCCGTCCACTTCCATGCAGATAATCATGTTGTTTCCCCGGTCTTTGCCTTTATTTTCATCGTGGTGAGTGGCAACGCCGGAGAACTTGACATCCTTGACAGACATTGGTGCCGGGCCCTTAAAGACTTCCGGTTTACCGGCGACCGAAGCGATGTTGTTATGGTCGAAGTGCTCGTGACTGACGGTCACCACATCGGCGGCCTCTTTGATTTCCGCATATTTCAGGGGTCCGCCAGCGGTATATGGGTCTGTGATAATCCTGGTCCCTGTGCCTGAGGTGATAAGGAAAGATGCGTGTCCCAGCCATTTGACTTTCATTGCCTTACCCTCCATTATTTTTCTTTTGCAAGGCCAAGGACGAGCTGAACCAGCGTACGCGTCGGCACACCGGTAGCGCCCTTGCCATAATAGCCTCTCGCTTTGTCCAGCATACTCGTGCCGGCGATATCTAAATGTACCCAGGGTGTCTCTCCGGCAAACTCCCCCACGAAGAGCGCCGCGGTAATGGGGCTGGCTTTCCGGCCGCCGGTATTCTTGATATCCGCTGTCTCACTCTTGTTCTGTTCCTTGTACTCTTCGTACATCGGCATCTGCCAGATTTTATCCCCGGTTTCCTTGCCGGCCGCAATTACCTGGTCCACCAGGGTTTGATTATTGCTGAATGCGCCGGTGGTGACATCACCCAGAGCTACCACGCAGCCACCCGTGAGCGTAGCAATATCCACGATGCGTTTCACACCTTGTTTGTTGGCATAGCTCAGAGCATCCGCAAGTGTCAAGCGCCCTTCTGCGTCCGTGCTCTCGATTTCAATTGTCTTGCCGTTCATAGCCGTCAGAACATCCGCCGGTTTAAACGCGCCCCCGCCAGGTAAATTCTCAGTAGCCGCCACGATTACCATGACATTGATTTTTGGTTTCATCCGGGCAATGACACCTATTGCGGCAATCACGGAAGCCCCACCCGCCATGTCTCCCTTCATATCCCCCATGCCCTCCGGAGATTTCAGGGAGATGCCGCCGGAATCAAACGTAATACCTTTACCAATCAGCGCAATATCTACATCTTTACCGGAGGCGCCTTTGTATTTGAGGATGACGAACTTGGGCGGCTGGTGACTGCCTTGAGCAACACCGAGAAGTGCGCCCATCCCCAGCTTTTGCATATCTTCCCGTTCCAGCACGGTAATTTCCAACCCGTACTTCTCGGCGATACTTTTCGCCTCCTCCGCCAGGCGGGTGGGAGTCATGAAGTTGGAAGGTTCATTAACCATATCCCGCGCCGTGTTGGTAGCTTCTGCCAGAATTTTACCCCCGTCCGCTCCCTGTTTGAGACCGGCGAGCGCCGTACGGCTCCGCTCGATTATGGTCAGTTCCTCAAGCTTGCCCTCGTTAGATTCTTTTGTCATATGCTTGCGGAAGGAGTACAGCCCGAGAATGGCGCCCTCAGCAACAGCGCGGGCAGACGCTTGCGGAGTAATTTTTCCGAAGCCGGCGCCCAGCGCTACGGTGGCGGCATTCTTCACACCTTTCTTTTGCAAGACCCTGCAGACTTCAGCGGCGGCAAGCCGGATTTTGTCCTGGGTAAGCTCAGCGCGTTTGCCCAACCCGACCAGCGCCACTCTATCCGCGGTTATCCTGCCGAGACTGTGAATTACAGTGACTTCGCTTGATTTCCCCTTAATCTCCCCGGACTGGATAAGCTGGCTGATGGCGCCACCCAATGCCTTGTTAATAACCGATACGTCACCACGCGGCCGCTTGATTCCTTCAAAAACACCCAGGACGATGGCATCTGCCCTGGTCCTGCGTATGTTCCCGGTTTTTACTTTAATTTCCACATTGCCTCCGTTCCATGTAATTGTTTATACCCCAGCCACCCAGCCGATTCCCAGTTCCTCCAGCTTTGCCCGGGAGGGCACACCGTTGTTATCCCATCCCATCATGCTGTAATAAAGGTCGATGCATTCCCTGACCTGCGCCTCGGTCGGGGCGAGTCCTTTGAGTGGACCGGATACGAACGGTGTCAGGAACCGCTTCGGCAGGTAATCGTCGGTTTTACCCAGCCCTTCACGGTTGTTGAAGACCCGCGCCATGGTGACGGCACGCTCTCCGGTCTTCGTCAGCTCGAAGATATTGGTGTTCCAACCCGTGACCGCCCGCATCAGGTCGACCAGGTTATCGGAAGAAAGAGGTACGAACTGGCAGAAAACCAGGGAATCGAGGACGTGTTGCCACAGACTGCCGTATAGAAGCATCCTGACCTTGGCGGGGCTCAGTTCACCCGAAGGTAACGGCTCGAGGACGCCCATCGCCTGCATGGCGGCGCCAGTCCGCGTTGTGTAAGCGCTATCGTGGATGTTGTGACAGTGGTCGGCACCAGTGTGCGAAATAGCGTATCCTATGCCCAGTCCAGCCTTAAAACGCGGCTCGTGCATCGGCACTTCTTGCCCTTTGATATGAATGGCATAGGCTTCCGCGCCCTTGCCGATTTTCTTCGCGGCGCGCGCCGTACCCTCAGCGAGGATATCCCCCAATCCCTTGCGGCTAATAATGTTTTCCAGCATCTGGAGCATGGCGTCGGCGTTACCGAACTTGAGTTTGATACCCCCCGTATCGCTTTCAGTGAGGATGCCACGCTCGAAACATTCCATGGCAAAGGCGATGGTAACACCGGCGGCAATCGTATCCAGCCCGTTAGCGGCGCACATCTGGTTAGCCTGTGCAATTGCCGGTAAGCTATCGATGCCACAGTTGGAACCGAAAGAACCGATAGTCTCGTATTCTGGTCCGCCATACTCTGGAATGACGTGGTACGGGTCGCCGACCGCTACTTCAGGTTTACACCGTATGGTGCAGGCAAAACAGCCGCGGTGGCTCTTGAGAATGGTCTTATTCATCCACTCCCCGGATATTTGTTCGGCTCCCTCGAATTGACCTTCTTGAAAGTTACGCGTCGGTAAACCGCTGGCGGTCTGTAAAGACTTAACAACGCCGGCCGTTCCCATCGTGTGGAAATACTGTGAAGTGCGGTTGGCTTTGAGTTCGGGGATAAGACGCCTTATCAGCGCCAGGGTGTCAGCATCCCTGGCGTAAGGGAATTTCTGGTGACCGCGTACCACGATCGCTCTCAGGTTTTTGGAGCCCATTACCGCTCCCATCCCACACCTGCCGGCCGCGTGGTTGAGGTCGTTCACGATGCAGGCAATGCGCGCCAGGCGCTCCCCCGCGGGACCTATCTGACAAACGCGGGAGCCGGGGCCATAGGTCTGCTTTAATATATCCTGGACTTCTTTAGTCGGTTTACCCCAGAGATGAGCGGCATCCTTAATTTCGACCTTGCCGTCCTGTATCCAGAGATAGACAGGGGAATTTGCCTTACCCTCGATGATGATGGCGTCGAAGCCGGCAAACTTGACCTCGGCGCACCAGAAACCGCCGACCTCGGCATTCCCCAGTCCGCCGGTGAGGGGAGATTTAGCGGCGACGCTGTTCCTGCCTGTCCCGGAAACGGGCACACCGGTGAGAGGACCGGTGGCAAAAATGAGCTTGTTGTCCGGACCTAACGGGTCGATGCCCGGTTTCAGCTCTTTCAAAAGGAAATAGGTCACAAATCCGGTCCCGCCCAAATGGCGACGGTAAAAGTCTTCTTTTGGCTCCTCCACCTGGAAGGTGCTGGTGGAAAGGTCGACCCGCAATATCTTGCCGGTATACCCGTTCATTAAGGTTCCTCCTGTTTATTCAATGGAAATCATCGGAGAGCTTCCCGCACGATTTTCTCGATGGCGGGGGTAACATCGCGGGAGGTATCTACGGAGTAGTGTTTGCGCCGGATATCTTCAACGGCAGGCTCCATCTTCCTGTATACTTCCCAATCGGCATCGGATTTTTCCGTCACCACCCCGGCGCGGGCGTGGAGCCGCTGACGGACAAGTTCGGGCGGCGCCGAGATACGCACAATTATCAGCTTTACTTCCAGGCGGTCTGCGATGTTGTAAAGGTGCTCGCGGTTACCTTCGGAAAGATTGGTGGCATCCAGGACCACGGAAATTCCTTGCAACAGTAGCTTTTCCAGAAGCAGATGGAGCACCCGGAAAAGGTAACTGCTTTCTGCGGCAGTGTAAACAGGATAAGGGAAAAGGATTTTACGTATAGCGTCACTCTCAAGCAAAACAACAGGCAGACGTTCGGTGAGTTTACGGCAAAAAAAGGACTTACCTGTCCCTGGCAAGCCGCTAACAACAATAAAAAACGGCTTTGCCGCCGGTTCTGGTAGTGCTCCCAGTGTTTCAAGTAAACGGAGACTATCGGAGACAATGCGGGCGTTTTCTACAGCCACAGTATAAACTATTATATCATCTTTTATCTGGTTTTTTAGATACTTTTTGAAAATAATGCTACTAAAATGTAATAACAGAAGCGGATGGGAGTGTGCCGGGTGTTCGGAGTATCCCGGTGGTTACCTGAGGGCTGTTCTAGAAAAGCGCTGTGAAACCGGGCACGGTTGCCTGCCCACTGCTATCCGCAGGTACCTGTTTTCACAGCCTGAATACCCGGAAAGGGACATCGAAAGCAAAAGCGGCAGGAATCAGTCAGTTGCTTTCCACGTACTGGAGTGCCAACCATTTGCCAGTGGTGCTAGTGTAGTGTCTCCGAAATAACTTGACAATTACACATGGAGTGTGGTGCCACGGACGAAATATGAAAATGATGGTTGCAAAGGGTGGGAAAGCAAGATGACTGCCAACTTGCACAAGGGAGTCGAGAGGGGCGTCTGCCCCTCTCAAAATAGTTCTTCTCCTTCTCTGCGGGAGGCTGTTAAAAAATGAGGCTATTTTTGTTTGGGTTTATGATAATTGCTCTGCGGCTAATACCTTTGTCATTCCAGCGAAGGCTGGAATCCAGTATCGAATGCCAATGAATTTTCACTGTTGTTTCCTGGATTCCGTATCAAGTACGGAATGACAGGGGGTCATTAAAGAATA
>JAUYDN010000227.1 GCA_030691775.1 Dehalococcoidia bacterium | reverse complement strand
ATTAGAAAATTCAAAATTCGAATGCCTGTCCCGTACTTGATACGGGATCGAAGCAGGAAACAAATACGAATCGCCAAAATAACCAAATTGAAACGTGATTATCATCAGCAATTCTCGCCGTGATATTGGTCAGGATTCGGGAGCTAGAGTTCAGGATTTAATTAGCCAATGCCTAAAAAAGACTATTATACGATTCTCGAGGTGCCGCGCGGCGCTTCCGATGACGATATTAAAAAAGCCTACCGCAAGCTCGCCATGCAGTATCATCCCGACCGCAACCCCGGTAAAGAAAAGTGGGCAAACGAGAAATTCAAGGGAATCAACGAGGCTTATGGCGTGCTTGGCAACCCGGACAAGCGGAAACAGTACGACCAGTTCGGCACGACCGGTGAACCGGGTGACGTATTCGGTAACTATGCTACCACGGCAACCTTCGAAGACCTGATGAAGGAGTTCGGGGGGCAGGGTCTGGGTTATGATTTCCTGGATAATGTCTTCGGGGACTTTATGAAGGGTCGTGACTTTTCGTTCCGCCAGTATGGCCGCCCCGGCAGCACCACCCGTATTATCTTCAACGTCCCGGAGGACGGCAACCTGGAAGATGTCCTGGCACAGCAGCAAGCCGCCAGACCGAGGACCAGAGGGCGACGCGTTTCCCCCGATATTGATTATGAAATCACTATCACGGCGGAACAAGCTAAAAAGGGCATGGAAAAGGACCTGGTTCGCAAGGGTAAACGGCTCCGTGTCAAGATACCGGCTGGCATCAAGCCCGGCACCAGGATACGTCTGCGTAACGCGCGCATGACCACGGATAGAGTCCTCGGTGATATTTACATCAGGGTGCTGGTAAAAGGAGAAGTGAGTTAATGGATAACAACCTCAGCTATCACGTTTTTCAAACCTCCATGGGCTGGATTGCGTGTCTCAGTTCAAGCACGGGGTTGATGGAAGTCACGCTACCCAGAATCTCGCAAGAAAGCGCGTTAGAAGCCCTGGGTGAAAAGGCTCTGCTAGCCAACCGTGCTCCCTCCAAGTTCCGTGAGTTAGAAAAACAACTCCAGAAATATTTCCTTAGTGAAAAACCCGATTTCTCATTCCCGCTGGACTTCTCCGGCGCCACACCCTTCCGCCAGCGTGTGTGGAACGCAATCCGGGCGATTCCATACGGGGAGACCCGTACCTACGGCTGGATAGCACAACAGGCCGGTAAAGCCGGTGCAGCCCGCGCCGCCGGGCAGGCAGTGGGAGATAACTCCATCGCTATCATCGTACCGTGCCACCGGGTGGTGGGGAGTAATGGGAAGCCGGGCGGTTTCGGACATGGGCTGGATGCACTCGACCTGAAGCGGGCGCTATTGCGGTTGGAAGGCGTGATTATTTAGTCGAGCCCTGTTTCCACTTATCTTCGCCGGTCACATTTGCCTGGTAAAACTTACGTTTCGCCTCGGAAACGCCTTTCATCCGCAAGCCAAGATAGTCAAGCTCGTACTGCACGAGCAGACCCTCGCCCGCGAAGCTGTAATACTTATCGTTCCCGATGATAATGTGGTCGAGCACCTTGATGCCAAGCACGCTACCGGCAAAGACGAGGTCGCGGGTCAGCTCTTTATCACTCTTGCTCGGCTCGCAATCACCGGACGGGTGGTTATGCACGAAGATGAGCGATGCCGCGTGCTTCTCAAGGGCACTTTCCATTACCTGACGGGGCACGACCGCGCCACCTGTCACCGTCCCCTCGAACAAATCGACCGTATCGATAATCTGGTTGTTGCCGGTCAGATAGATGACCTTGAAGACTTCGTTTTTCAGGTCGCGCATCGAATGATAGAGGTAATCGAAAATCTCCTGGGCGGACTGGTAGACGTGCTTATCCAGGATTCTCTCCTTGAGGAACTCGCGCGCCACTGCCTGCACGAGCAGGATACCGAAGACGGAGTGCGGCCCGATGCCGTTTATCTGCTGTAGCTCTTCCGGTCTGGCGGAAAGCACGCCACGGAGCGTTTTGAAGCGTTTTAAGGCTTCCTTTGCCTGCGGTTTTACATCTTTGCGGGGCGTGCCCAGGCTCAAAAGAAGTTCAATGACTTCATAATCAGCGAAGCCGTCCAGTTCCCCTTTGAGGAACCGCTCCCGGAGCCGTTTCCGGTGCCCGCCTGTTGAATCCTTAGAGGATGTCATTTTTCTAGAAAACCCCCTCAATCCCCCTTTACAAAAGGGGGAGGAGAACAGTTAAATCCCCCTCATTTTCCCTTCAGCCCTTGCCCCAAAAGGCGCACGCCGTTGTCACCCTGAGCCCTTCGACTTCGTTCAGGGTAAGCTCTAACCTTCTCCCCTCAAGGAAGAAGGGACTGAGATGGTATAGGTTTTTGCGAAAGTGAATACCAAACCCACGTTACAACTCCGTAGGGGCGGGGCTTGACCCCGCCTAGGGCGACCTCAAGGAGCTTGTCTCATTAATATCATTCCCGATACTAACAAGGATAGAAATGGGTGTCATTCTGGAGCGAAGCGAAGAATCTCAGAGTGGGGGAATAAGACAACGCCTCCCCACCACCAGATTCTTCGTTGT
>JAUYDN010000157.1 GCA_030691775.1 Dehalococcoidia bacterium | reverse complement strand
TTACGAGTATCTGGAGCTCCGGGGCATTGGATACGCCATTCGTCTGCCAGCCAACGATATCCTGGAACAGGAGATAAAGCACCTGCTGAAACGTCCTGAAGGGGAGTTACCTGAGAAGCCAGTAATCCTCTACTACGACTTCCAGTATCAGGCAAAGAGTTGGAATCACCCCCGGCGGGTGGTAACTAAAGTGGAATGGCACCGCGGGGAGCTATTCCCCCGGGTGGGCTTCATCGTTACCAATCTGCCCGCCAAAGCCAAGGGCGTAGTGCACTTCTACAACGGCCGTGGGACAGCGGAGCAATGGATCAAGGAAGGTAAGTATGCGCTGAACTGGACCCGACTCTCCTGCCACCGGCTCGTTGCCAATCAGGTGCGGCTTCAGCTATTCGTCCTAGCCTACAACCTGGGGAACTTTCTACGCCGGCTGGGATTGCCCAAAGCAATCAAAGACTGGTCATTACGCAACCTTCAGGTGAAGTTGATCAAGATGGAGGGGGCCAGATTGTGCGCCATGGTTTATATGGGTTTTCCTGGTTAGAGTAGTTCGAAAAATACCTGCGGAATTTGCTGTGGGATAGTATTGTTTGGTGGAGCTGGGGTATCAACAGGTAGAACTCCCTCCGATTTTGACTTGACCTTTGCTCTTGTGTTTTGACCACCATCAATGACCAGGCCGTGTTTATGGTTTAATGAGCCGTCTCAACTCTCCGGGGCGTTTTGCTTTCCGATGTGAGACTTAAACACGTCTGACAGAAATCTTGCTAATTCCGGCGAATGCAAAGCCAGATGTTTGTTCATGTCCCACGTGATTTTGCCCATATTTTCAATGTCAGAGCGTTGGAGAACCGTTGCTTTTAGGTGATGGGTGACTCCTGGTAGCGAAATAAAGACCAATGCGGTCTGATCGCCGCCTGCCGTCAAGGTGCACGCCGGATGTGATTGAACACGTTCTCCAGTATCTCCGCGGCGGCGGTAGATGGGTCGGTTTTCTTCTCGATAATATCCTCTGCCAGCCGTTCAACCTCACCTTTCATCCCAGCCTCGATGGCATTCCGGACCGCTCCTTCGACGTCCGACATCAGTTCATAAACTGCCCTTTTCCGCCGGCGTTCCCTCAGTTCGCCGCTGGAGATGAGGTCCTGTTTGTGCCGGAAGACCTGCTCGACGACCTCTTCGGTGCCCTGGTTCAGGACTGACTCGGTCAGAATCACGGGGCGCTGGCGGCCGGAGGTCGGCATATTCTCAAGCTCCGCCCGCAGTGTTTCAGCGCCATCCCGGCTGGACTTGTTGATGACGAAGATATCAGCCGCTTCCAGGATGCCGGCTTTCATAAGCTGGATGGTGTCTCCCATGCCGGGTACCAGAATGAGTACGGATGTATCGGTCATCTTCGTGATGTCGATTTCCGCCTGCCCGATGCCCACCGTTTCGATAATGACCATGTCTTTGCCCATGGCATCGAGCACGTGTGCCATTCTGAGAGCGGCGCGGGATAGACCACCAGTCCCGCCCCTTGTCGCCAGGCTACGGATAAATACACCCGGGTCAGTGTTGTGCTTTTCCATCCTGACCCTGTCCCCGAGCAGTGCGCCCCCGGTAAACGGACTCGTTGGGTCGATTGCCAGGATACCAACGGTCATTCCCCGGCGCCGCAGACTCCTGGTGACTGAATCGATGAGCGTGCTTTTTCCGACGCCCGGCGCGCCAGTGACGCCAACGATGTGTGCCTTCCCCGTGTGGGGATAAAGCTCGTGCAGAATTTTGAGGGCGTACGGACGGTTGCATTCGAGCTCCGTCATCAACCTGGCAACGGCACGTATATTCCCCGCCAGTACTCTTTCTGCAATCTCCATCAAGCGCTCCGCTGGTCTCCCGGCGCCCGATTTCTTGCGTTCTTACGGATGTACTCCGCGATACTCTTAACGAAAGTTCCCGGTCTAAAAATTTCGCTGATACCTTTTTCCTTGAGGACCGGAATATCCTCTTCGGGGATGATACCACCACCGATAACCAGGACTTCACCCATTTCCTTTTCCCTCAGGAGTTCTACCACGCGCGGGAACAGGTACCGGTGTGCCCCTGAAAGACAGCTCAAGCCAACGACATCGACATCTTCCTGTTCCGCCGCCGTGACGATTTTCTCCGGGGTTTGCCGCAACCCGCTGTAGATAACTTCCATGCCCTCGTCACGTAACCCCAGGGCGATTACTTTGGCGCCCCGATCGTGTCCGTCAAGTCCGGGCTTGGCAATTAAGACCCTGATTGGGTTACTTCTCTCCATTTTTGACCTCCGTGCGCATTTTCAAACCGCGGCAGGCATCAACCTAGTGGGGTGTCTCAATAACAGCTTTACAATTCTGAATAAAAGATGCCAGTTCTTACACAGCGCCTCATCCCCCCGCATCAAGTGCGGGGCAGGCTCTTGCCCCTTCTCCGCGGAGAAGGGGCAGAACTATTTTGAGAGGGGCTGACGCCCCTCTCAACTCCCTTGTGCAAGTTGGCAGTCATCTTGCTTTCCCACCCTTTGCAACCATCATTTTCATATTTTGTCCGTGGCACCACACTCCATGTGTAATTGTCAAGTTATTTCGGAGACAGTACACTAGAGACCCACAGGCTGGTATTCGCCGAACACCTCCCTGAGCACATCGCACATT
>JAUYDN010000151.1 GCA_030691775.1 Dehalococcoidia bacterium | reverse complement strand
CAAAAGTTAAAAGGCAAAGCTATAACTCTAAGCTTAAAGCTGGTGTTGTGTCTCCGAAATAACTTGACAATTACACATGGGTTGCGTGGCGCCACATATGGAATATGAAAATGATGGTTGCAAAGGGTGGGAAAGCAAGATGACTGCCAACTTGCACAAGGGAGTTGAGAGGGGCGTCAGCCCCTCTCAAAAGAGTTCTTCCCCTTCTCTGCGGAGGCTGTTAAAGAAATTTCCTGATACGGTTTTCATGATTTACTATTCTTTAATGACCCCCTGTCATTCCGTACTTGATACGGAATCCAGGAAAAAACAGTGAAAATTCATTGGCATTCGATACTGGATTCCAGCCGGAGTTTACCCCGTGCCACGACACGGGGCTGGAATGACAAAGGTATTAGCCGCAGAGCAATATCATAACCCCAAACAAAAATAGCCTCATTTTTTAACAGCCTCCTGCGGAGAAGGGGCAAGAGCCTGCCCCGCACTTGATGCGGGGGGATGAGGCGCTGTGTAAGAACTGGCATCTTTTATTCAGAATTGTAAAGCCGTTTATGAAACACTAGACCAGTGTGGTGTCAGGTAAGTACCTGGAGTTCTTAGCCTGTATGTGGCATGGAACCACCAAGGTGGAAAAACGAGACCTATGCTCCGCCAGGTAAGAGGGCAGATGAGAGCTTGCCCCGTACTTGATACGAGGGAACGGAGTGTTGCGCGGGAACGACGCTCCCCTGCTGGCAACGGCGGTTGTACAGGATGGATTCCCCGCCTGCGCAGGGAATGACAGGGTTGTGACGCTTGGCAGCATTGCCTTCGTGGCAGTGAATCGTCAAGTTCTGATTCCTTAATCAACCAGGTTTTAGTTTTTACTTTTGAACTGTGGTTTTGACTTCTGAGCTTTGAAATTCGATTTAAAACCTGTGTGGGTCATTATGTAAAGGAGGCCAATGAAAGTCAAGCAAATCTTCACCACTTACGACAAGGCAAAGCAAGCCCGCGAGAGCAGATACCAGTTCTGTGCGTTGTGCGGGGTAAAACTAAAAACGGTAGAGAACAATGGCAAACCCATCCGCCAGTGTCCCGCCTGCGGATTTGTACACTACGAGAATCCAGCGCCCGCAGTCTCCATCCTCGTTACCGATGGTGAAAATGTGCTTCTCTGCCGCAGGACAATGGGAAGGTTCCAGGGAGGTAAATGGTGTCTTCCCTGCGGCTACATCGAATTCGAGGAAGACTACCTGACCGCGGCAATCAGGGAAGTGAAAGAGGAGACCGGGCTGGATGTCGGGATAAAGTCGATTCTGAGCGTGGTGTCCAATTTCTTCACGCCGCACTTACATACGGCGGTCATCGTACTCCTGGCGTGGGTGGTCGAAAGGGAAATCCGTCCCGCTGACGATGGTGAGAGCGATGCTGTGCAATGGTTTCCTTTGCGCGGACCGCTCCCCGAAATGGCTTTCGAGGCTGATTCCCACATAATCGAGCGGTATCGTGAAACTAGACTAGCCGGTGCGCCGGTGGAATACCACCAGAATAATACCGAATCCCATAACATGACTTAGCTTGATACTTCCCACTGCTGGCACCAGATGACAGCTCCGCTTTTAATGCTGAAGGCTGAAGGCTGAAGGCTAATAGCTTTACGCTAAGTTATTTGACACTCCCCTCTTCTCCCCTTTATGATGTGCACTGGATATTCTTTAACGAGAGGTGAAATATGTCAGACGGAGATGTTGTTAAGGTTACCATCGAGGGCACGCTTGCCACCATTACACTGAACCGTCCCGAGGCGATGAACGCCTTCAACCAGGATGTCTACCGGGGACTGTTGCAGGCCGCCCAGAGTCTCAAAGAAAACACTACGGTGCGGGTGGCGATAATGACAGGCGCCGGCGAGCGGGCATTCAGCGCCGGTATGGACCTCAAGATGATTGCCGGGGGCGGTGGGGGCGCCGCCGTGATGGGCAGTTACCGCGAAGGCTTCGACCGCCTGTTCGGTTTGAAATCGATATTTACCGCCTATGAGGAGCTTGCCATCCCGGTTATCGCCGCCATTAACGGCTACTGCCTGGGCGCCGCCCTGGAACTGAGCCTGTGCTGTGACTTCCGTATCGCCAGCGAAAACGCCGTCTTCTCCCTGCCGGAAATCACCTTCGGCGTCATCCCCGACCTCGGCTCTACCCAGCGCCTGCCGCGCATCGTGGGGTGGGGAATGGCAAAGGAACTGGTGATGACGGGGCGCCGCATTAACGCGCAGGAAGCCCTTAGAATCGGGTTGGTGAACCACATCTACCCTAAAGACCAGCTCATGCCCGAAGCGAAAAAGCTGGCGGAAGAGCTGGCGAAGGTCGCCCCCCGCCTGATGGAAGGCGCCAAGCGTGCGGTTAATATGGCTGTCTCCACCCCGCTCGATTGGGGTCTGCGGTTGGAGACCGATATCTGCCTGGGCGCGGGTAGCGGCGCGTCATTCGGGGAGGAAGCGCGGAAATTCGTCAGGAAAGAGTAGGTCCAAAACCGGCTAACTCCACGTTAAAACGTTAGCAAAATCACCCCGCCGATAATCATCAGAATAGCCGCTACTTTAGCAAGTACGATGCCGCGACTGAGCTTTTCTTCAAGAACGGCGGGGAAGAAACGGCTCAGTACCAGCGTCATCGCGAACACGAAAGCCGGCCGCGTGCTCAACACCGTGGTCACCAGCGAGACCGGTCCGGCGGCGATTGCGGCGTTGGAGAGAACGATAGCAAAAGCGGAAACCGATTCACTGACCGTGAGTACCACAAGCGCCTGGTTACGCCTGGGCATCGTTTTCAGCCCCTGCCACCCTTTTGAAAATAGAGCGTAGAGCGGTAAAACCGTGCCGAAACAGGCGGCGTTGACCGTATAAAGGTTCCAGTAAGACATTCCCTCCAGGGCATATTTACCCGCGGTGAAAGCGCCTGCGAAAAGCAGGCTGGAGGCGAGCAACATCACCAACGATACATCGAAGCGGTATTCCCGTGCTGCGCCATCGCCGCGCCGGTGTATTGAGATAAACATCGCGCCTGTAACCGTGATAAGAATACCGAGCCATTCCCGGTAACCGATTGCTTCACCGAGAAGAGGCACCGCCATAAGCGCCACGAAAATGGGATAGGTGTTGACCACGGGCACCACGCGTGATACCTCGCTCTTTTGCATCGCGGAGAGCATCAGGTAGACGCCGACAGCACGCAACATACCTGCCAGTACAGCCACCAGTAATGCGGATAACGGCATGTCTGCGGGGAACGGGTTCAGAATATAAACGATGCTCCCGATAACCAGGTGGATGAGACCCATCGGGAGGAAATAGGCAGGCAGGCTGGGCATACGCCTGGTGACAAGGTGGCTATCGACAATGGCGACCCCGCCGTGGATGGCGGTGCTGATAAGCGCGGCGGGTATCCAGAACATAGTCCTCTCTGAAGAGTCTGTCTTTAACTACCGCTAAGCGAGCGGAACGTGACCGGATGCTACTCCTGGTAAAGGTATAGTGGTTTTGCGTCGGATATTAGCCGGCCGCCGCCGGCGAGCGCCTTCCGCATATGCCGTGGGAAGGTGAACATGCCCGTGTGGGTAATACCATCATAATATTTGAGGCAATTCAGACCGCGGGCTTTGATTCTCTTGTCAATCTCGCGCGCTGACATTTCTACCGGGTCGGTCTGCATCGAGGCGATACAGAAACCCCACGGTCCGCCGAATGCCGGGATATCCGCCTGGTAAATACGGACGATGGGGAAAACACTGCGCAGGGTGCGGGCGACGGCTTTGATATTCGTCAGCTCCACGTAAGAGGTGGAGCCGGACTGCACGGAGATGAGTCCGTTCGCGGTGAGCTTGCTCCGGACAATGGTGTAGAATTCCTTTGTATAGAGCAGGTAAGCTGGTCCCTCTTCCACCGGCTCCGTGAGGTCGATGATAACGACATCGAATCTCTCTTTGCTCTCCGCGAGCCATTTCCGGGCATCGGTGTTGTAAATCCGGGAACGCTTATCATCGAACGCTCCCGCGTGATAGTCAGGCAAATACTCACGGCAGACTTCAATTACATCCGCATCGATATCCACCATGATGGCTTTCTTCACCGAGGGGTGCCGCAAGACCTCGCGTAGCGTGGCGCCCTCGCCGCCGCCGGCAATAAACACCCTCTCAGGTTCAGGATGGGCAATCATCGGCGGGTGCACCAGTGCTTCGTGGTAAACAAACTCGTCTATCTCGGCGGACTGTATCTTGCCATCGAGCACGAGCACCTTGCCGAAGGTGGGACTCTGGAGTATCTCAATAGACTGGAACCGGGTTTTGCCAGTGTAGAGAACGTTACTGATAGCGTGTAACTGCATCAGGTTATCATTAATTTTATCGAAGAACCACTTATCAGGTCCAGTCATTGCCTAGCCCGTCACCTTTTCCTTGACAGCAACCATGCCGCGGAACACCTGCACAAGGGAATGGGTTTTTGGAGCGAAGCGTTCAACGAGGACATCGACGGCTTTTTCCGGCAGGACGGTAGTACCGCAGGTGAAGATATCGGCGCCGGCATAGCCATGTTCGGGCCAGGTATGCACAGACAGGTGTGATTCAGCGATAACCAGGATACCGCTCACTCCCTGGGGGCTGAAATGGTGGAACGATTCACCGAGGACGGTAGCACCGGCAGTGCGCGCGGCATCCAGCATAATGTCCCTGATGGCAGGAAGGTCGTTCAAGAGTACGTGGTCGCATTCATTGAGTTCCAGTAGAAGATGTATTCCTAGCGCATCCAATCACCTGCCCTCCCTGGAGATTCGTTTTCCCGTCCTGACTCCCAAAGCTAAATCAAGACACAAAGTAAATATTATAACAACTGGCGCGGATGTGCAATAAATTTGGGAAAAATACGAAACTCTAAATTCTAAAATCTAAACCTTGTGAGGCTATCCGAAAACTGCCTGGGTTGTCGGGTCAAGTCCGATAATGACAAAGAGAGATGTTGGATTCCAGCAAAGCCTGTCCCGTACTGCGATACGGGAGCTGGAATCCAACATCCATAAAACTGTCATACCAGCCCGCCGTAGGCAGGTAAACTCCGGCTGGTATCCAGAGGAGAACAACGCTCTATAATAGTAAAAAACATTTTCAGACAACCTGAACTAAATTCTAAACTTTGAACGCCTGTGAGCGCGGCACACCACTTCTTACCATGATTACGTAGGTTTACTGATTGCATTCGATAATGCCAGAGACCACAATTGCTGAGAGTCTCATAATAAGATGGACTCCGAAATCCCCTGTATCCCCCTTTTCAAAGGGGGATAATACGTACTATTATAAGACCATTAGTAAATTACAGAAGGACTGCTTATTCGATAAACAATACTGCGGACAGAGTTTGATATGATGCCAGAAAAAAGAACAAGTGGATGCTCCTGTGTGTGCTTATTACGGCATTGGCACTAACAACCTGTCCAGGCCCACTGAAATCCCGATGGCTGGATAGCCGGGCTGGATTCACCGTTATGATGTGTCATCGCGGCGCCTGCGTACATTGAGGTTGGTGGTGCCCCGCTTGCCACGGAAAGTCGCGATTATAGCAGTGATACCTGCGGCGTATCCCCGGGCTTTGCCGTTCGTATCGATATCCGCTACAAAGTCATTGGTGCTCGTCCAGACAGCTTTTTCGGTGACGTTCTCCACCCTGCCGTCGGTGTAGCTGGCGGTTGCCCTGTACTGCAGGCTTTGCCCTTCCTCGATGGTAGCGTTCTTCGGTACGATATTGATGGCATCCACCTCTTTACGCACCGGTACGGCGGAAATTGTTCGCATGGGTTGCACGCCAAAAGCAACCGGCATATCCAGGATATTGCAGTTAACGCCCACCGGCGTGGAAGCATCCTTGTTCTTCCACCTGGCGGTAATGATTACCGTGCCCGGTGTGTGGGCAAACAATAGTCCTCTAAAGTCTTTATCGTTCAGTACCTCGGCGGTTGCCGGCGCACTGCTCTTCCACTCGGCTTGCTTTGTAATATCATCTTCGGTGCCGTTATAGTACCTGGCAAATGCCTTCAACTGGAGGCTCGTCCGTACGCCGACCGTTGGTTTCTGCGGCACAATGTGGATTTCTTTGAGGGCATCGGCGAGGAGGACGGTAGCTCCAGCCCCGGCGCCGGCCGCGCCTGCACCGATAGCAACCCGGGCGCCAACCGTACTTTTCACCCGGACCAGCATAATAAGGATAATGAGAGCGGTGGTGGCGGCGACCACCAGCCACCAGTAAACTGGTTGACGGTAATCCAGCGGTAGCTTTTGCCCGATAACCTCAAGCTGACCATCCAGTTGATTGATATCTATGCCGTATGTGCCCGGTAGACCCGGTGTGACCACGAACTCCACTGGCTGGCTTTCACCCGGACCAAGCGTGAGGGTCTTGCTTGAAATCGGCTCACCATCCAGTGTGAGTGTAGCAGTATATTCTCCGGATAGCCCGCCGGTATTTTCTACGATGGCGGTTATAGTGGAGCTGGCTCCCACATCGATCTTCGGCGGATTCACCACCAGGTCTCTGACGATGAAGTTCGCCTGCGGCACCGGGGTAACAGGTCCGGTCGGCTGTGTGGGTGTTCCCGGTTGTCCAGGTGGCGGAGACGGTTCGATAGGACCGACCCCCGGTTTGGCGAGAACAGCGAAAATGGAGAAGTGCCCGGTGATTGCGGCTATCTGCCCCTCTTCAGCCACATACCCGGGCGGTTGCTCCAGTTGTATCCACTCGTGTTTATCCTCATCGTAGTAGAACAGAGCGATAGCTTCCGTTACCGCCGGCAGAAGAGTCTGGTCGTAACCGATGACTATTTTGGCGGGCGGGTCAATGAGCACACGGTGCGGAATATTGTATGTATAGCCGAGGATTTCCCAGACGTCGCTGACGCGCACCCAGCCTTTCGGCGGAGCCATTTTTGCCTGGACGGCGGGCTTTCCCGTAATAATCATGGCTTCGATTTTATGCGGTACCTCGTCCAGTATAATATCGGAGCGCAACTGCATATCCGACAGGGCAGGATTGATAATCCGGGTATTCTATTCAAAACTGATAGTAATCGGTTTTTGTGTCGAAGTCACCGAAATATCTTTGGCGATGGTCTTGCCTTCGACTATGATTCTTTCCACTGCCTTTACACCGGGTACGATAATCTGGATACTGCGCACCGGGGCTGGCGTGGGTTTCGGTGCTTCCGGCTGAGGCGCTGGTTTAGGCTCAACTTCTTCTATCAGGTAGTTAATATCAAAGGTCAGCTTATCCCCCTGGACCTCGTTGCCGGTCGATGGCGGCAGGTTCCACTCCCAGAAGAGGTCGACTTCCCCGCCTGATTTCAACTCGTCGATTGTAATCACGCCATACGCGTTCGAGTTTTTGGGGAAATCATTTACTGGCACGGGCATGCTGATACCGGGCCGTATTCCGTCTCCACCCAGCTTTAAGGTCAGATAGCGGCCGAGTTCACCCGGCTCGTTCTTATTTCCGGTCTCAGCTTCAGGGTTGTCACCCTCCCGGTTTTCAACGTTGCTGAGCCAGATGGTCACCTTGCCCGTCTGGGAGCCGGCGTTGCGCAGGGTGATGCCCCTGGTGCCGCTATCTCCCGGCTTTATACCCTTTATCTCCCAGGGTACGGAGCCGTAACCGAGCACGTTGAGGTCGACAGTGGGGATTGAAGACTGCGTACCTTCCGGCAAAAGAATAAGTAAGGACATCCCGGCGGTGATAAATGCCAGGAGTACCTTACCCCACGGGGAGAATATGGTCTTTAGCGTTCCCCTTATCATATCTTTAATAAGCTCTCAGTCATCAGCTATCAGTTTTCCGTTTATTCTTCACTACCAACAACGTAACTCGGCACGGATGCGGTGTACTGCCGCACCCTAACGGCATCGACGTAAACTTTTGGTGTTTCAGATGCCGTGCCGGAGATAAAGTAAATGCGGTTCAAACTATTCCGGTTTGCGTCCCAGAGTACATCGTTAGCTTTTTGTGAACCGTCGATATAGATATCATATGTGTCGTCCGGACTTCCCCCGGTACGTATGTCATCCAGCGTAAAGCTGTACCACGTGTTAGCAGAGTACGATGTTGCTGTGGGTAGGTTTGTCCAGGTACCCCCATTGTTGTACTCGATATCACTACCACCCGCTGTATTAGAAAAGCGCAGTCGTGGACCGATGTTGTTGGTGACGCGAAGTTGCATTTCCTCTTGCATCGTGTTCTGTACCGGACGGATATCGTAGTCCACGGTGAACGTGCCGCTCTGACTGGTGAACCCCGCGTATACTCCATAGGTAGAAGTGGTGCTACCATCGTCGATGTACATACTGTATGTGCTGTGTGTTTGTTGTGCCGATGATTGCGTAAACGAGCGACCAGCACCGGCACTGACTGCCGTCCACGCGCCAACACCGCTCTCGAAATCATCGAAGAAAATAAAGGTGTTGGTGCCATTACTGACTGCGGTGGCTGAAGCATTGCTGTAGTACATATAGATGGTAGTGGAGCCGCTCGCTATCGAGGGAACTTCCACCCAGATGATTGTGCTGGCAGTGTTGATACCGGAATCCAGCCAGTAGTCACAGAGCGTAGCGCCATCCGATGTCGTAAAGCGGATATCGTCGCCATCGGACTGCATTTTCCCGGCGGTGACAAGGGTGGCTGTATCCACAGTCAATTTAAGCTGGTAATTGGTCAGCGCCGCACTGCTGGTGACAGTAACCGGCTTGCGGTATCCCCAAGCCCAGTCGTACCAGTTCGGCGCACGCACAACATTATTCGTGGAAGTCTCCGGGTCACTCAGAGTGGCCGCGGTGACTCCCGTAACGATAATCAGCGCCATTGTTGCCAGGATGCCGCTAAATATTATCCAGCCGCGCTTGTTCATTTATCAGCTTTCTTTTGGAGTCGAACTCCTGATGTACCGTACCAGCTCTTTCCAGAGCAAACGGAAGACGAACCAGATGGTTATCAATGCCGGTATCACCAGCGCAATTACCAGCCCGGTGGTGGTCTTGAGGAACCCGATGAAATAGCCCACTGTCGGGAAGTGGAAGACGACCCTGCCGGTGACATTTGCCGCCGGCACAACGAACGGGTCCGGACCGGGCAGGTTATCGCCCTTGGTCTGGAACTGCGGTGGGAAGGTATTCTTCACTTCGATAATGCGGTGAGCGATAGGTTTCTCTCCAATCGAAACGGGTTTGAAGGTGATGATGTCATCCACTTTCAGGTCTGTCGGTAATGTTTTTGCGGCGAGTACCATAGTCCCGACGCTGATTACCGGTTCCATGCTATCGGAGACGACAAGGTCCGCCCGGTAGCCGAAGCGCGGTGACAGGTACACCAGCGTTGCAATGACCATCAACAGCACAACTACCGCGATGGTAGCACTATCTACAATCTTTTTCACTGCCAACTCCTTTTTTTATGACAGTGTACACTATTACTGGCTCAGAAGAAAGGTCATGGTGATGTTCACACCATCGCCCCGGAAATCATTAGAGATACCGGTGCGCATCGTGAGAGCGATATTGAAGTCCTTGGTGGCGGATGGGTCCCCCAAGCCAGCGAGCCCGGTGAACGGGTCGTTCTTCAGGTCGTACAGGTCCTTCCAGCCGTTGGTATTCACATCGCTGAGCTGGCTGAGGATAGAGCTCCCGGCATAGTCCAGTGTGGTAACTTCCAGGATGGCAGCAACTTCATCTGCGGTCTTGTTCGTACCCGGGTTGGGCGTGTTATCGCTTTCCGTGTAGCTAAAGGAAATATCCAGGGTCAGTGCCGAATGACTCCCGGCATTCTTGAGTGTGATGACATTACCGCTGCTGACGCCGGGTTTCATCATCGTGGTATACAGGGACTGGGTGACGCCATCGGCATCGTTGGTCTTGAGGTCGAGCGTGCCGGCTGTCACCTGGTTGGTGCTGGAAGTCTCGGAATCGGTGGCATAAGCCCAGCCAGCACTTGTTGCCAGGGCTAAAACAATCAGCCCCGCAATCCCCAGCCCTATTACCTTTCTTATCGTTACCATTCTTCCTTTAGCCTGATAAACCGGGGGCTAGAGCTTGCTCAAAGTCTAGCCCTGCCACAGGCAGTCGTCGCTATTAGTCGGCCGCCGCCTGCTCCAGTACGAACGTGAACCCGAGGGTGAAACTATCACCCTGGATGCTATTACCCGCGGAGGTGGGAACTCTCCAGTTAATCTGGAACCGCTCCTGCGCTGCCGGCGCCATGGAAGCGATGACAATATCCCAGGTCTTACTGGCGAAGTTGTTGACGGTATCCCACTGGGGGGCTGTGGTGACGACCGTACCATCCGACTTCAGTGCGATGTCCGAACCCGGCATCGAAGGTATCATCCTCGGCAAGGTCTATCCAGGGGGCAATCTCGGCGACGGCGCCCAGGTCACCGCTGGCATCTTCGTATTCGGTGCCGCCCGCTCCGCCTGTGTTGGTGACGGCGCCGGTCTGCACCTCGAACTCGCCAGTGATGCTACCGGAGTTTTTGATGGTGGCGTAGAGCAGGCCGCTGTCACCGGGCGCCTTGTTGGTGAGGCCCGTCAGGATATTGATATTGCTGTCCCCGCCGTTAAGGTCGAGGTCCAGGGTGCCGGCGGTAATCTGGTTACTGCTGGACGTTTCCGTATCGCTGAAGTACGCCCAGGTACCGAACCCCACCGACGCCATGATGATTAGCGCCGCTATTGCCAGTCCGAGAATTTTTTTCACTGAAGTCTACCTCCCTTGTCCGAGTGTTTGGTGTGTTGACCCATTCTTTCTTCTGTTTACGGGGCTGGAAATCGACGGTCCCAGCCCCGCCCAACTTTCACCAGCGTCTGTTAGCTCTGTCTCAGCTCAAACTGGAAATCCATCTGGACAGAATCACCCTGCGCCTCGTTATCGGCCGCATTGTTGTTCGGGAAGTTATAGTAGAAGTAGAACTGGACGGTGCCGTCATTGGACAGGTTAGTGGTTATCGACGGATAAGCGTCGTCTTCCATTGCTTCGAAGGCACTGGCAAGGGCATCGATGTCAGCCCAGCTCTCACCTTCACCCACTGTTCCGATAGTGTTATCGGTTTTCAGGTATTTATCCCCTGTATCGATACCGTTGTTATCCAGGTCGATGAGGAAAGCGACATACAGCAGGTTATCCAGGTCGCCATTAGCGGTATCATCCGGGTCATCGCCCTCAGGGTCTGTATCCGGGTCGTTCTCGTTGGCTATCCAATCGGTTAATGTGATGTACAGGACATTGGTTGACCCGTTACCAAGAAATTTGAGAGTAGCGTAGTCTACGTCAGCGCTGTTGGTACCACCGGGCATAACATCGGAAATGCCGGTGAGGATGTTGACCGGGGCATCGGCATTGTCGATTTTGAGGTCGAACGTTCCCGCCGTAATGACCTGGCCGGAAGTGGTCTCCGTATCACTGAAATATGCATAGGTACCGACGCTCAGAGTGGCGATGACCAGTAAAAGTGCTGCAGATAATGCAATAATCCTTTTCACTTGGGTATAAACCTCCTTGTATTCTTTGCCGTTGGTGAGTGGCGAACCAGTGTTTTCTTTTTTTATTTCTCGTTACCGCTAATAGCATCACCTCCTTTAGTTTCTTTCTTTTCCTCTTTCTTGAATGTCTCCTTGAGAATATCCTTCGCGATGAAGAGCACCAGGACTACCGTGGGGATAATGATGACAACGAACCAGCCCTGCCGGTTGCTGACGAAGCTATTGATATAACCAATGAAGGGAATCTTTAAAAGGTACTTGCCCTGGACACGGTTCAGCGTCAGCGGGTCCGTATCCGGGTCTTCGTTGGCATCACCCTTGGTGCGCAGTTTGCCGTTTTCGATGGCGATAACGCGGTGGGTGACAATCGCCTCTCCCTGTTCGAAGGTAATAATATTGCCCGTCCTCACCTCACCCACCGGACCCGTGATGACGATGTCTCCCGGATTAATGACCGGTCTCATCGAGCCGCTCTTGACGAAGTAAAGCCCGAAGCTCGGTGAGACGTAGACGAAGATTAGTCCGATAATCGCCAGCGCCAGGAGGATGGCGAACCCGGTGGTGATACGCTTCATAATTTTTTTCGTTTTGGTTTCGGGTTTCTTCTGTTCAGTCATTACCTTGCTCCGTCAAGCTTGCCGGTTACAGGTTTCAGGACGCGCCGCTCGATTGCCCCGAGGCGGGCGACCATTTCGTTTTCACCGGCGGAACGGTGGATGTAGCCGTCAACCCCCACCTCTTCCAGCTTCCGCCATCCCTCCTCCCCGAATCCCAGTATTACGACCACGGGTATCTCCGCTGATTTCTTAAGATATACGCAAACTTCTGTGGCGTGCGGTGCGGTCATATCCACAATTGTGAGAGAAAAGTCACCAAGGTCCTGCCGGTTGGTCACAGCATCCAGCCGGCTGACATTAACCACCTCGTCACCGCGGGAAATCAGGGCGGATTTCGCCTTCCGGATGATGAGATCGTAACCATATAGTAATACCTTCATTACACATGCCCTCTAATAGCCCTATTCTTGATTGTAACCTCAAGGGGTTAAAAAACGGTTACTGTCAAGGGCAGGGTCATTACAAAGTAGTTACTAAACGGTTACAGTTTGACAGTTTTTGTAACCGCAGTATTACCTCTAGCATCAATTTGAAATCTGTGATATGATTTGTCAACTTTACCCGAACTGGAAGATAACGTATGGTATCAAAAATAAAAAGCTGGCTCCTGGTGACAATCGCCGCCTCCTTAATATTAACTCTACCAGGGTGTAACCTGTTCAAAGGCTCAGCTCCCGCCGGCAACAATCAAGCTAAAACGACCGGGAAAAACGGCGGGGTGGTTATCAAAGACCCGGGGTTGGAGAAGGCTATCAGGGCGGCACTGGGCAAACCCGGCGGGGCGCTCCAACCCGCCGAACTGGAAAAACTGACCAGCCTCCAGGCGCCGAAGTACGATATCCAGGACTTGAGTGGACTCGAATACTGTAAAAACCTGACTTCCCTGGGTTTATCGAGCAACCGGCTCAACGATATTACCGTGCTTTCCGGGTTGACCGAACTCACGGAGTTACGGCTCGATTGGAATGAGCTAACCAGCGTCAATGCCTTGAAACCGCTGACGAAACTCACCCGCCTTGTCCTCGATGGTAATAAAATTACGGACCTGTCACCGCTGGCGGCGTTGCCTGCACTGACTGAACTCAGCTTAAACAGCGCGGGAATTTCTGACCTGAAGCCATTCGTTTCACTGTCGGCTCTGACCGACCTTTCCCTGACATCCAACAAAATAACCGACCTGACACCCATTACGTCGATGGCGAACCTGACCGTGCTCTCACTTTCCGCTAACGGCATTACAGACCTTACACCGCTGAGCAGTCTCTACTATCTCACGCGGCTCGGCCTGGCAAATAACGGCATCAAGGACATTACGACAATCGCGTCTTTGCCGAACCTGGCGATGCTCAACCTATCGGGTAATCAGATTACCGATATCTCACCTCTGGCGAACCTGTACAGCCTGGTCTGGCTCTGGCTCGATGGCAACAAAATCACCGACATCGAATCACTGACCCTTAACAGCGGGCTCATCACCGGGCACACCGTCGATTTAAGGGAAAACCCGCTGGTTGATACTTCCATCAGCACGCATATCCCGTTGCTTAGAAAAAAGGGTGTCGATGTGAAATTCGTCACCCAGGTGAAGGAAACCAAGCCGGTTGTCTTCGGGGATGCCAACCTCGAAAAATTAGTCCGGACTTTGATAAAACGTCCGGAGGGTACGCTCTATCCCCAGTACCTGGAAAAAGTGACCGCGCTGGACTTATCCGGGAAGGAAATAGCTGTCCTTACCGGAATCGACAACTGCGTTAACCTGGCGGGGTTAAACCTGGAGGGCAACCAGGTCCAGGACCTCTCCTCGCTCAAAACGTTGACCAACCTGACCGTTCTCTGGCTCAAAAACAACCCGGTATCGGACATTACACCGCTAGCAAATCTCACCAAGCTCACACGGCTCAACCTCGACGGCGACCGGGTGAGTGACCTGAAACCCCTGGCAGGTCTGACCGCGCTCACCGAATTGAGTGTGAAAAATAACCAGGTCAAGGACGTTTCCGGGCTGGCAAACCTGGTCAATCTTACAACCCTGAAGCTGGAAGGCAACCAGATTGAGAAGGTCGATGCGCTGGCACTACTGAATAACCTCACGGTGCTCGGAGTGACCGGTAACCAGATTAAGGATATAACAGGGCTGGGCGCCCTGACCAAACTGCCCGAGCTTGACCTGAGCAACAACCAGATAGCAGAAGTCAAAGCGCTGGCAACACTCACCGGCCTAACACGCCTCGTCCTGGATAACAACCAGGTAGCTGATATCTCACCGCTGTCTGGCCTGACGAAACTGGCTTCACTTTCACTCGATGCCAACCGGGTTAGCGACCTCACGCCACTTGCCAGCCTTACGAATTTAACAGACCTCAACCTCGACCTGAACCAGGTGAGCGATATCACACCGCTGGGGACAGTTGTCAACCTGGTGTCACTTTCCCTGGAAGGGAACCAGCTCAGCAGTGTGACTGCCCTCGGCACACTTACCAGCCTGACACGGTTGAACCTGGCGGGTAACCAGATTGCTGATATTGTGCCGCTATCTACGCTGACTAACCTCTCCGTTCTCAACCTTGCCCGTAACCAGATAACCGATATTACCCAAATTACACCACTGAAAAAACTGACCTCCCTCGACCTTTCCAACAACCTGATAGCAGAGTTAAGGCCTCTTTCTTCTGTGACCGGGCTATCCCGGCTCTGGTTACAGGGGAATCAGATTACTGTCCTCACCCGCCTGACGCCGCTCGTGAACCTGACATTGCTGTCATTGGATGATAACGATGTTACTTCCTTGACCCCGCTGGTACCGTTGAACAAGCTTAACTTCCTGAGCCTGGCAAATAACCAGGTCAGCGATATCGACCCCTTGCTGACGAACAAAGGAATCGGGAAAGGCGACACAATAAATCTGATCGGTAATCCTTTGACTGCCGCCGCAATGGAGAACTTGATTCCAGAGCTTGTGAAAAAGGGGATAACCGTCCGCTGGATTGCACCGCCTTCCGATACCATTCCCGTGCAGTTCCCCGACCCGAACCTGGAGCTGGCTGTTCGGGACACCCTGAAGAAACCGCAGGGTACCGTTTACGCATCGGACATGGAAAAGCTGACGGTTTTTAAAGCGCCGAAAAAGAACATCAGCAACATCGGCGGACTGCAATACAGTATCAATATGACAGAGCTCGACCTGAGCGGCAACCAGCTCGTCGATATATCCCCATTATCCTCTTTGAAGAAACTGGTCACACTCAATCTTTCGGACAACCTCATTACCGACCTCACCCCGGTAGCTTCGCTGGAGAGCCTGCAGAACCTCAACGCCGCCGGAAACCAAATAGTAGATATCTCGTCACTGGCTAGCCTGCCAGGCATGGTTACACTCAATCTGGACCGCAACCAGCTCACGGATGTCGCCGCGCTCGCTTCCCTTACGAATCTGACAACCGTCTCTCTGGCGGAGAATCACATCACCAGTATCGCTTCCCTGGTCTCTCTCACCAACCTCAGCACCCTCTCCCTGGCGAAGAACCAGGTAGCGGATATTACGCCGCTCGAGCTTCTGGAGAACCTGACTTCGCTGGACATCAGCGCCAACAACATCCGCGTGCTGGACGTCCTTATCAATAACAAGGGATTGGCAAAAGGCGATTCTATCAACGTGCGTGATAACCCGCTCACTCCGAACACCCTGGAGAAACAGGTCAAGACACTAACCGATAAAGGCATTACCGTTGAGTGGACTCCCACACCACTGGAATCGTCGCCGATTCTTTTTACCGACCTTAACATGGAGGCGGCCGTCCGGGAGGTAATCAGTAAACCGCAAGGTATCATCTATTCTGCGGAAGTAGAACGCATCACCTTCCTCGACCTCTCCAACCGTAAGATTGCCAGCATTACCGGGCTGGAGTATTTCCATAACCTGTCCTTCCTCGACCTATCCGGCAACGAAATACCGGATGCGATACCCCTCGCCGGTCTGACGACGCTCACCACGTTAATTCTGGATGGTAACAAGATTATAGATGTCGCACCCCTGGCCGGCTTGACCAACCTGGTAACGCTGTCTCTGAACAAGAACCAGTTCACGAGCGTGACACCCCTGAACAAATTGCCGAATCTTCTCCGCCTTTCACTTCAGGACAACTATCTGATAGATACGGGTCCGCTGACGACAATGGCAAGCCTCGATTTCCTCTGGCTGGACGGTAACCAGATTGATAACCTGACGCCGCTGGGCAAGCTTACCGGGCTCATCGGGCTGGGACTGTCCCGTAACAAGATTTCCAACCTCTCGCCGCTGGCGACATTGACCGGACTCACGGAGCTTTATTTGCAGGGCAACATAATCGCTGACCTCACGACCCTGTCGCGCCTGACGCGGTTAAGCAAACTCAACCTTGGTAAAAACAAAATTGTGGATATTACCGTGCTGGGCACGTCCACCAATCTCACCTCGCTGGATATTTCCGGGAACCAGGTGGAGAACATCGCACCTATAGCGACGCTCACGAAACTCAACAGCCTAGTACTGGCGGCGAATAAGGTACAGGATATCGAAACCCTGACCAAAAACCAGGGTATCAACGCCGGCGATACGGTCGACCTTAAAGACAACCCGCTGACGTCCACATCGCTCAGTATCTATGTGCCGCAACTCAAAGAGCGGGGCGTGACCGTGCTGGGCACACGGGATACCTTTGGAGTGGTAGTCACTTTCCCGGATATAAACCTGGAATCTGCGGTCCGCGCCGCGCTGAATAAAGCGGAAGGTACTATCTTTGCCTCCGACCTTGAGGGACTGACATCGCTCGATGTCTCCCGGCGGAACATCACCGACTTAACCGGCCTGGAGAACTGCTTTAATCTATTAACCCTGGATGCGAGCTATAACCAGATTACCAGTCTTTTGCCGGTTTCCGGGTTGACCGCGCTTACGGAGCTTCGCGCGGGCGGTAATCAAGTTGCCGACCTGTCTCCTTTGTCCGGGCTGATAAACCTGGCGGTCCTCTCTGCCCCGGCGAACAAAATCAGCGTTCTCACTCCTTTGACCGGGCTGAAAAAGCTCAATACATTAGTTCTCGACGACAATAAAATAACCAGCCTGGCGCCTCTTTCCGCAATGACCAGCTTATTGCGTCTTTCCCTGAACGACAACCAACTGACTACGGTTGCCGCGCTCGCTGGTTTGGCCAGGCTCAATAGTCTTTCTCTGAATGGCAACCAACTGACGGACATCACTCCACTTTCCGGCTTACGCGCCCTCCTGGAACTGAGGCTCGACCGCAACCAGCTGAATAACATCACGCCACTGGCTAACCTATCCAGCCTGACCGTTCTTTCACTTACCGAAAACCAGATAGAAACTATCACCGTCCTGGAGAAACTGGTCAACCTGGCGAGACTGACACTGGACCGGAACCAGGTCAGCGATGTGGCGCCGCTTGCCGTGCTGGCTAACCTTGCTTTTGTCAGTATGGATACCAATAATATCCGCAGTATCGAACCGCTTGGCGGAAACAACGGCCTGGGTATGGGAGATTTCCTGGACCTGCGCAATAACCCGCTCACCCCCGCCGCTATCGATACAACCGTTGCGCAACTCACCAGCCACGGCGTCACGGTCCGCTGGACGCCATTACCCAAAGACCTGGTGGAGGTGACCTTTCCCGACCCGGCGCTGGAAAAAGGCATCCGCGAGACTATCGGTAAACCGCAGGGAATCATCTATTCCGTGGAGCTCGACCGGTTGGTTTCGCTCGACCTGTCCGGCAGGAATATCGCCAAACTGGATGGTCTGGAAAAGTGCCGCAACCTCGTCGTCCTCGACCTTGCCGGCAACCGCATCACCGATATTACCCTGCTTTCCGGACTGACTAACCTGACGACTCTGCTTCTCGATAACAACCAGGTTAGCGACCTTATTCCTCTGCAAAGTTTGACCAGGTTGACCACCCTTTCGCTGGGGAGAAACAAAGTGAGCAACCTGCAACCGCTCATCAAGCTCACGAACCTTACACGACTCTGGTTGGGGGACAACCAGCTTACAAATATCGGGCCATTGAGCGCACTGAACAAGTTAAACTGGTTGTGGCTGGATGGGAACCAGATTCAGGACATCGCGCCGCTCGCCACGCTGAACCGGCTCACCGGCATTGACCTCTCCCGTAACCAGCTCGGCAGTATCGATGCGCTGGGCTCGCTGACTGCGCTTACCGACCTGTTGTTGAGCGGCAACCGGATTTCTGTGATTAGTGCGCTCGCACGGTTGGTTAGCTTAAACCGGCTCGACCTTTCTAATAACCGCGTCACGGAGATTGAACCGCTGGTCCTGAACCAGGGATTGGGACAGCCGGATATCATCGACCTGCGGAATAACATCTTGAGTGTGTCGTCACTGAATGTGCACCTGCCACAGCTTGAAGAGAGAGGGGCGGTGGTTTTCCGGTAAGAAACGTGCGGGTTTATTAACTGAAAGTTTAATAGTCAAAAATTTCTACGTGGTTTTAATAGGCAGCTAATATCATATTCCTGCGAAAATTTATCTATGGATATTCCTCTGTATCAGGTTCTCGACTTTTGTGCTTCCAAATATCTTCGAAGTCATTTAAGAAGCGGCGAAAACGTTCAGCATCGTTTCCCTCATTCCTTATGACATATAAATGCCTTTGATTCCTCGCCACTGTTGGTTCCAACACTTGAGCAACGATATATGCTTCAGGTGAATCAGGAATATATTCTCCACTAGTACTAAGTTGCATAAGTTCGCGTAATGATTTGTATAAATCTCCTGTATCCGTGGCACAGGCGTCCCCGCCTGTGCGAACCCCTCCATTATCATTACGATGATTTCTGCAAGTAGGTACTAGAATGCCACGATTGGAGAAAACTCGTTAGAAACCCGGCGATTGATGTAATCAAACATCCCAGCATCGAGAACGATTGGTGATGCCATCGTGCCTGTAGCTAACCGCAATATCCACGCATTCAGCCAGAATGTACACCTTGTTATTTCAGGTAGATACAAGTAAAATCCTATAAGTAGGTGGTTAATTAACCTGGGAAACGACACTGACTGTTTCTGTTGGATTTATAATTTG
>JAUYDN010000135.1 GCA_030691775.1 Dehalococcoidia bacterium | reverse complement strand
GAAGTAGATGACATCGATAGCGTCATCAAAGAGCTGCAATCTAAAGGCGTGCGCCTGATTAACTCCGAACCGGAAGCGCGGGCAAAGGGTGCGAACGTCTTTATCCATCCCAAATCGGCGCACGGGCTGATGATTGAGCTGTTAGAGAAACAAAAGTAGTAATACGGTTCACAGTTGACAGTCAATAGTTACTAATAGTCTCAAAATAATACGGACTCTCTGTCATTCCCCCGAAAGAGGGGAATCCATAGACCCTACGAGATTGAATAGCGTGGATTCTCCGCCTACGCGGAGAATGACAATGATAGAGATGCCCTACTCATCGCGACTCCAGACTATTATGAGACCATTAGTATCATGCGAGAACCGTCTACTGTTTACTATTAGTCAGTCTTTCACTCTATTGCCGCCGCTCATTTTACGCAATCTTGCCCATTGCATTGGCGTTGATTCCTTACATAAACGGGACTATAATGACAAAGGAATGGAAAAGATAAGGGTAATGCTGGCGGAAGACCATGTGGTGGTGCGGGAAGGCACCCGCGAGCTTATCCAGCACGAGAATGATATGGAAGTGGTGGGGGAAGCCGGTGATGGGGAGGAAGCAGTCGCGCTGGCGGCGCGTACCAGGCCGGATGTCATTATCATGGACGTGAATATGCCCAAACTGAACGGCATCGAGGCTACCAAGCAGATTAAAGCGAATATGCCCTCCACTGCTATACTCGTGCTCACCGCGTATGACAACGACCAGTATGTCTCGGCTCTACTGGAGGCGGGAGCGGCTGGCTATCTTCTCAAGAACATCAAGGGCAGGGAGTTGATTGAAGCCGTACGCGCTGTACACGCCGGCGAATCCGTGCTGCATCCTAAAATCGCGCGCAAGGTGCTTAACCGGTTCGTGAGCGCTGGCATCAGGCCGGAAGGCGAAACAGCCGTCAGCCTTCTTAGCGAACGGGAGTTGGAAGTTCTCAAGCTGGCAGCAAAGGGCTTGAGCAACCGGGATATTGCCGAACAGCTTTTTCTCAGTATCCGCACCGTGCAGGCACACCTTGGCAACATCTTTAACAAGCTCGATGTCGGCAGTCGTACGGAAGCGATTCTATTCGGGTTAAAAAAAGGCTGGTTTTCCGTAGACGACTTATCATAAAAACACTAAACTCTAAATACTAAACTCTAATTCGGGTTTTGAATAATATTTAGGATTTAGTGCTTAGAATTCAGGATTTTATTCAATCATGGCATTGCCACAGGGTAAAATACTCCGGTTACTATTGAATTTCCACTTCTGGATACTCCTTGCTATCCTGACTATTCTCACAATGTTTCACTACTCGGCGCCCTTTGGCGGCCTGATACCGTATTCTGCTTTCGGGTTGACCAGACATACCGCCGACCGGGTATTACTTCTGGTCCCCATCGTGTACGCCGCCATTATTTTTGGAGTAAAGGGTGGTATCGTTTTCCTGTTATTAAGCCTTGGCATTATGCTTCCTCGCGCCCTGGTATTCTCCGCTAGCCGCACGGACGCTATTGTAGAGGTTATTGGAATTGCCCTGGTTGGTATTCTGATTACCGGCTGGTTCGATACCCTCCAGAAAGAACGCCGGCTCCGTCAGAAGAGCATCGAAGAGCTGGAAAAAACCCAGCGGGAGCTATTAGTGGATGAAAAACGGCTGGCGGCTCTTAATAGTATTTCTCACTGCCTCAGCCTGAATCTCGATTTGCAGGAAGCGCTGGATAAGGCGCTGGAACAGATAGTGCAGGTGATGAACCTGGATATGGCGCTCGTATTTATCCTTACCAAAACGGCAGATGAGCTTAACCTGAAAGCGTATTACGGCGTCTCGGAGGAGTTTGCTGAAGGTGTGCGCTGGCTCGGTGTCGGGGAGGGATTGAACGGCAGGGTTGCGCAGACCGGAGAGCCGCTCGTTGTGGAAGATACCGCCCACGACCCGCGCCTCACCCGCGAGGTGGTTGCCAGGGAACGTGTGGTAGCACAGCTAATCGTCCCGGTAAAAGCCAGGGACAAAGTCACGGGCACGCTGGCGGTCGGGATGCACAGACTGAGACGTTTCACACCCGACGAAATCGAGATACTGATGGCTATCGGTGACGAAATCGGGGTTGCCATTGAAAACAACCGTCTTTACAAGGAACAGCAGTTCATGGCAGAGCAATTGCGGCAATCGGAACAGAGCTACCGGGAACTGTTCGAGAAGGCGCATGACGCCATCTGGGTACACGACCTCGAAGGGAACATAACCACCGCTAACGAGGCGGCGGCGAAGCTGGTTGGTTACAGCGTTGAAGAACTGCTCGATTTGAACGTCCGGGTATTCCTCGATGACCAGAGCTTAAAGGTTGCCAAGGAAGTCCGGCGGAAACTGCTTGCCGGCGAACTGTTGGTGCAACCGTATGAACAGAAGCTCATCAGGCGCGATGGTAGTGAGGCTAACCTGATGTTGACCACGAGCCTGCTCGCCCGTGACGGCGTGGTGCAGGCTGTCCAGCATATCGCCCGCGATGTCACGGAGCAGAAACATATGGATGAGAACCTGCGGTTTTACGTCCGGCAAATCACGCGGGCACAGGAAGAAGAGCGTAAACGCATCGCCCGTGAGCTACACGATGATACGGCACAACAGCTTATCGTGCTATCCCGGCAACTGGATAAAATTATATCAGCCGAACCGTCGCCGATGAAGGATATGACACCTGTAGAAAAGCTCTCGGAGAGGGTGGATAATATCCTGGACGGGGTGAGGCGGTTCAGTCAGGACCTGCGTCCATCGGTGCTGGATGACCTCGGTCTTATTCCCGCGTTGGAATGGCTCGCTTCCGATATGACGGCGCATTTTAATATCTCGGTGAGCGTGGAAGTTAAGGGCACGGAACGGAGGTTCCCGCCGGAAAAGGAATTGCTGTTGTTCCGCATCGTGCAGGAAGCTCTGAGTAATGTCCGCAAACATTCATCGGCGCAGAGCGCCTGGGTAATCATCGAGTTTACCGAAAAACAAACGATGGTCATCGTGAAAGATAGCGGAAAAGGTTTTAAAGTCCCGGAACACCTGAGCGACCTTACCGGCATGGCAAAGCTAGGGCTGGCGGGAATGGCGGAACGCGCCCGGTTACTGGACGGTGAGCTCACTATCGATTCCGGACCGGGTAAAGGCACCACCGTAACTGTAACAGTGCCATTCTAACCTCAACAGGCTATTAGCTATCAGTTATCACGGTCATTTCATGACACTTCCACAAGTTTTACATCCCTGGCTTATTTGGCTTTTTGTTATTTAGAATTTGTTTGTTACTTGTCACTTGCTACTTGGAATTTTAGGGGAGTGGGGGTAGGGAGAGGCATTGGAGTAGGTGTTATTGCTTACTCGCACAAGAAGTCGATAGGTGGAAACAGCTAGCAAGGCGTAATCATATTAAGTGTTTATCTTGCGCGGAAATAAGCCCAATGACAGAGGCTTGCCTTATGTTGGAAAGGGTAATATTAATCTAGGAAGACAAAAAGATTGTCGACAAACAGGAGGTAAACAGGATGCCAGTAGCGGTGGGGATGGCTCTCGTGATTGCGGCGCCGGTGATACTTGTTCCGGCGGCTCTTGCCTGGTACCTCCATACCAGAGATGATGATTAAAGAGGTGAATATATGGTAATGGGATTCCTGATGGGTATGGTGCTGGCTATTCCGATTATCCTGCCCCCGATAGTTTTCGTCTGGTGGGTGAATTCGGGCGGGTTTATGGGGGCGGTCAAGACGGCGCGAATGAAGAAAGCTCCGCAAACACAGAAAATATAAGATGAGGCTCAGGACCAGGAGGAGTGAAGTATGTCCTGGCAGGTAGTGACGGTGTTATTGCTCGTGGTCCCGGTGGTGCTTTTCCCGGTAGCGCTGGTCTGGTTTCTTAATACCGGAGGTATCACGGGAGCAATCGGGGATATCCGGCGTAAACGCGTACACTCAAAAGTCGAGGTGCGTGACGATAGCGAAAAGTAATCGGGAATGAGCAATCGGAAATTGAGGTATCGTAAACGTAAATGGTTTGCAGGGGTGGGTTGGAGAGGAGCCAGTGGCATCCTGTCAAAGCCCACCTTTTTTATGGGAACGATTATTCACTTTACCAGAGTGGCGAGAAAACCTCGAGAAAGGAGAGGACCTGGAGGCGCTGGTACCGAAGATTCTGCATAAACCGCAGGCTGAAATACAGCAAATGATGGAGATGCTCGTGCGTGCCTACGACACCTGCGTCTCCTGCTCCACCCACGCGTTGAAGGTAACGTTTAAGTGACACGCTCGCGAGAGCATGTCATTCCAGCCTCGTATCAGAGTCCCGACTGAATCGGGATGGCGATAAGTCGCTCATACGGGGCAGGCTGTGGCAATCTAACGCTTAATAAAACCCCCTTTTTTATCCAGAGATTGCTTCGCTCCAGTTTACCCTGAACGAAGTTGAAGGGCTCGCAAAGACAGACTGAGCGATGTCTCAACATTTATTCTGACGTTTGTATTAGTGGAGTGTCTCAATAACAGCTTTACAATTCTGAATAAAAGATGCCAGTTCTTACACAGCGCCTTATCCCCCCGCATCAAGTGCGG
>JAUYDN010000125.1 GCA_030691775.1 Dehalococcoidia bacterium | reverse complement strand
CTACCCCCTAATTTATCGCAATAAGCCAGAGACTATGTCTATAGTCTTGGGTAAGCACTCAGGGCAGCTTTAGATGCCGGTATACTAGTAATTGCCAACTCGAAGAAGACATCTATAGTCTGGTGTGGGAAAATCCCCTTTGGTGTGGCTCGCCTCAGACGGTAGGTTCTGCGGTAGATCGTTCCCATGCCTAGCTCCTAGCTACAAGTCTTGCTAGTACAATGCTAAGATGCTATCATGGAGAAGACAAAGCTGGTGGCGGCAGACTACGCCGTCACAGTCAGCGGTCAAAATTTATCTGGTCAGCCCTGGAGGCAGGCTCGTAGCGGGAGCAAAGAAGAGTGAAGCATGCCCCTGTAGCTCAGACGGATAGAGCAGCGGTTTCCTAAACCGCGTGTCGGGCGTTCGAGTCGCCCCTGGGGTACCATTACTATTTCATATTCAGGTGTATTTTCAACGCTTTTTCTACTTGTGGTAAATATTTAGCGGGCAATGTACCTCTAAAAGCAATCAACCGCTGTTTATCTATTGTCCGAATTTGGTTTGCCAGTATGCGCGAATCTATGTTTAAACCGGCTGTCCCTTTGGGAACGATAACCTCAAAAGGATAGAGCTTATCTGGTGACTGACCCGTGAGGGGTAGAATAGTCACAACATCTCCGAAACGGTTGTTCAAGTCGTTAGATATTATCAACGCTGGTCGCTGTTTAGCTATTTCCGAACCGACTACGGGATTGAAATTCGCATCCCAGATATCGCCGTAACGAGGAAATCTGGATATGGCTCTGCTAGTTGACTGGCTCATAGTATCTCGTCCAGGTTTTCAAGCGTAGCGTATTCCATTTCGGCATTGAGTTCCGCAGATTCTTTTGCCCGCGCCGTATAGCCTTCGATTAGCAACCGCTTCAGTTCTTCCTCTTCCAGTTCCTTCAACCGAGCGCGCACAGCTTCCGAGACAAAAGCGCTCCGCTTACGTTTCGCCACATTGGTCTTCAGAGCTTCAGCCACATCCTCCGGCACGGTGAAATTAAGCTTCAGTGTCTTCATTTGTAATACCCCTTGACTATACGTACTAAGAATAAGTATACTATTTCGTCACTAAAAAGGTCAAAAGGAGAATAGCTAGCATATGAGAGCGGAACAAGACCACCGCTTAGAGTTTATTACTGGTTTTAGAAAAGAAATAGAAACAATGAGCAGAGAGCTCTAGATTTTTCGTTCTCACTTCTTCCTCACGAACACGTGGAACTCGCCGTTTTTTTCTTCGATTGCGAGGTATTCGTTACCGGTGGTGTTGCACCATGCCGGCATATCTTTCCTGATACCCTTGTCATCGGCGATTACTTCCAGAACCTCGCCGGGTTTGAGCTCCTTAATTTTCTGGGCGGTCTTGTATATAGGCATCGGGCAGTACAATCCAACACAATCGAGTGTCTGGTCGGCTTTCATTGCGGTTACTCCTTTTGACTATGGTGACGAGAACAACGCTAGTGTAGTGTCTCAATAACAGCTTTACAATTCTAAATACAGATGCCAGTTCTTACACAGCGCCTCATCCCCCCGCATCAAGTGCGGGGCAGGCTCTTGCCCCTTCTCCGCGGAGAAGGGGCAAAACTCTTTTGAGAGGGGCTGACGCCCCTCTCAACTCCCTTGTGCAAGTTGGCGGTCATCTTGCTTGCCCACCGCTTTGACACCATCATTTTCATATTTCGTCTGTGGCGCGCCACACCCTATGTATAATTGTCAAGTTATTTCGGAGACACTACACTAGCAATAAGTTATTAACTAAAAAAGCTAAAAGCTGATTGCTGACAGCTAACCGCTATTCTAAATGAACATCGTCGCTTTGGAGTTGCGCGCTTCACCGAGGAAATAGGCGGCACCTGCCAGGCTCTCCACCTCCGGCCGGAAGGCTTCTTCCGTCAAGCCCATCACACTGCAGGTGGTGGTACAGGCAATCATTTTCACGCCCATCTCCTGCGCCATCTTGATGAGGTCATCGAGCGTGGGGTGTTTGATGTCTTTCATCAGTTCTTTCATCATCCACGTCCCCAGCCCGAGCATATTGAACCGGGAGAGTTTCAATCTCTTAGAGCCGCCGCGATTCATGATGTTGAGCATCTTGCGCATAATGCCCTTGCCCTTGATAGGTCCGGTGTTCTTCTTGATGACATTAAGTCCCCAGAAGGTAAAGAACATGCTGACGTCCATTCCCATACTCGCTGCTGTCGTTGCGATGATGAACGCCCCTAGCGCCCTATCGAAATCACCGCTGAATACCACCATGGTCAGTTTCTCTTTATCCGCCATAGCCACCCTCCTGTTTGAGCTATCACAAACCGATTTATCAGAGAATCAGGAAGCTTTAGTAGTTTTCCTGGTCTTACCCGCACTGGTTTTCGCTTTAGGTCCGCACGTGGGGCAAGTTTTCTTACCTTTCGGAACCGGTTGACCGCATTGTTCACAATAAATGATGTTCACGTGACAGGACTGGCACACCGGCAGGTTCATCTCGTAAATTTCGACGTCACAAAACGGGCAATGCGGTACTCCTTTTTTCTGCGGTTGTTTCACTGTCTTTGCCATTATACCTTACCTCCTGCCTGCTTCTTCTGGTAGTCCTCGATGGCTTTTTGCAGTGCCTGCGCACCGAGATTACTACAATGGAACTTATTCTTGGGTAAACCTTCCAGCTCATCGGCGACGAGCTTCGGAGTGATTTTCAAAGCCTCCTTGAGCGTTTTCCCTTTTGCCATTTCGCTGACCATACTGGAGACGGCGATGGCGGCGCCACACCCGAAGGTCTTGTACTTCACATCCTCGAGCCGCCCATTCTTGACCTTGATATAGAACGTCATCATGTCCCCGCAGACCGGGTTGCCTTCCTCGCCGATGCCATCCGCATTCTCAATCTCCCCGACATTCCGCGGGTTCATGAAATGCTCCATCACCTTTTGACTGTAAATCGGCATTTTAGCCTCCTTTACCCTGCTTCATAAACTTCGAATACAACGGCGACATCTGCCGCAACCTTTCCACGATGGGTGGCAGGACCTCCAGCACGTAATCGACATCATCCGCCGTATTATTTATGCCCAGTCCGAAGAGCAATGAGCCCTGCGCGATTTCGTGGGGGAGCCCCATTGCCAGGAGTACGTGTGACGCGAGTAGCGACCGTGAAGTGCACGCCGAGCCGCTGGTCACCGCGATACCCTTACTGCTCAACAGCATCAGCATCGATTCTCCCTCGACGAACTCCACGCAGAAGCTGGCGTGACCGGGCAAACGGTTTTGGGCATGCCCCGTCACTATTACGTGGTCGATACGTGCCGGCAGTTCCCTGATAAGCCGGTCGCGGAGCTTGACCATCTGTTCATTGCGGACGGTCATTTGTGCCTTTCCCAGTTCAGCCGCCTTCCCCAACCCGACGATTCCCGGCACGTTCTCCGTGCCTGCCCGCCGTCCGCCTTCCTGCACACCACCATCGAGCAGGGGCATGATGCGGGTACCCCGTTTCAACCACAACGCCCCCACACCTTTAGGACCGTAGAACATATTCCCTGCCAGGCTCAGCGCATCCACGCCCAGCTCTTTCACGTTCACCGGAATAGTGCCGGCAGTTGCCACGGCATCGGTGTGGAATACGATACCCTTCCCTTTTGTAATTGCGGCGATTTCCTTTATTGGTTGGAGGGTGCCGACCTCGCCATTGGCGTGCATAATCGACACGACGGTCGTATCTTCCCGAATGGCTTTGCGTACCTTTTCCGGGTCCACCAGTCCGACCTTGTCTACGGGCACCGTGGTGTAGCTAAACCCCATCTTCTCCAGTGTCTTGGCGGAGTTCAGGACGGAGAAATGTTCGATAGCGGAGACGACGATGTGTTTGCCTTTCTTTTGTTGCGCCATCGCCAACCCTTTGACGGCGAAGTTGTTGCTCTCCGTGCCACTGGAGGTGAAGATAATCTCCTCCGGTCCAGCTCCAATCAATGACGCAACCTGGTTGCGGGCGGTCTCGATGGCTTCTCGCGGCGCGTCTCCCCATTCATGCAGACAGGATGGATTACCGAAGTATTCCGCGAGGTAGGGCAACATAGCATCACGGACCTCAGGGAGGAGAGGGGTAGTGGAGTTGTTATCCAGGTAGACCTTTTTCATCAGGTTCACCTCCCCTTATTTCCCGGGCAGGCAAGAAAAAGTATAGCAGTCTCGCGCACAAACAACCAGATATTATTGATTTCAACTTACTATATTACCACATTGCTAATGTATGATTTAAGTCACACGTGTTGATTAGTTTTATCAGATTAAGGTAGAATGTGCTTACAGGAAGAAGAACAAAGATACACACAAGCATAAGCCATGAGGACGGATACAAAAAACTGGCTGGAAATGGCTGATTACGACCTGGGAACAGCCCGGGACATGTTTGATTCGAAGCGTTATCTGTATGTTGTGTTTTTCTGCCACCTGGCAGTTGAAAAAGCTTTGAAAGCCATCGTAGCAGAGCGGACGGGTAGAATTCCACCAAAAAGCCACGACCTCGTTGGTCTCGCCAGAAAGGCGAATTTAACTATATCATCTTCTCTAACAGATATTCTTAGCAAACTGACTGCAACGAGCCTGCCAACACGATATCCTGAAGACATTCAGAACGTGTTGAAAGTGTATGACCGGGATGTTGCAGATTCTTATCTGAAACAAGCGCGAGAGGTAGTCAAATGGCTGGGGTCGCAACTGAGCTAAACAATATTATCAGACGGTACCGTCAGGAACTGGTCAAATCAGGAATAAGACCCGGTAATATATTTCTGTACGGGTCTTACGCGCGGGGTGAAGCCCACGAAGGCAGTGACATTGACCTCATTATTGTTTCTCCAGATTTCAAGGGATTAAATCTCCTTAAACGTCTTGAAACGCTGGGAATGGCGGCTGGCAGAGTTCTGGAACCCATTCAGGCTTACGGCTTCACTCCCCAAGAAATCGAAGAGCTGGAACCGGATTCTTTCTGGGGAGGAATCCTCAAAGAACAGGCGACCCCAGTTTAGTATGCTCTTCGCATCTTGCACTCCTTTCTAATCATTTTTCACTTCACTATAATAGTGGTATAAGGGATGACGCTACCCAGGACGGGGTTCATCATTTTGAGTTTTTGACAAGGAGGTATTACTATGGCAATCGACCCGGTATGCAAAATGAAGGTGGATGAGAAAAGAGCGCCTGGTGGGATGTCTGAATACACGGGGCAGAAGTACTTTTTCTGCGCGCCCGGCTGTAAAAAAGCCTTCGATAAAGAGCCGGAAAAGTTCCTCGCTAAGAAATAACGAAGGATGAGTCTCAAAGCGTTCTTCACGAATATGTCCGTGCCGATGCCCTGGCACCGGAAGCTCCGTCTTGCGCTCCGCAATAACTGGCTCAAGCTCAGCAAGGGTCAGGTCTGTTGCGGGCATCCCGGTGAACCGGGTTGTTGACAGAGCGCGCCTGAGGCTCCGGTCAAGGAGTCGCAGTAGCCTGCTTCGGTAAGCGTTGCAGGTAGCGGTGTGCCTGTAAAGCGGCTTTGGCGCCTTCACCGGCGGCCACTACGATTTGTTTTTCAGGCACCGTGGTGACATCGCCGGCGGCAAAAAGTCCGGGAACGGGTGTCACGTCCTCGCAATTTACGGGTATCTCCCCGGCTTCCGTAAGTTTGACCAGACCCTTCACCGGCTCAGAGTTGGGCACCAGACCGATTTCAATGAATACGCCGGTGACATCCAGTTCTTTGCTTTCGCCGGTACGCATATCTTTAACGGTGATTCCTTCCACCAGTTTCGAGCCGTGAATCTTTTCCACCTCGTGTTCCAGGAACACCGTCAGGTTTTTAGCATCGGAGAGCTTTTCGATGAGAATAGGGTCGCCGGTAAGGGGGGTGATAGAGACCAGCTCCACCCACTCAGCGATTTTCACCATGTCCAGTGCGGCTTCCAGGGCGGAATTTCCCCCGCCAACCACCGCCACCCTCTGCCCGGTGAACACAGGACCGTCACAGATGGCGCAATATGACACGCCACGCCCTATAAGTTCCGTTTCGCCGGGTACATTTAGCTTACGCGGCCGCTTACCTGTAGCTACGAGGACGGCTTTGCCTTCGAATTTTTCGCCTTGCTCGGAGAGGACTTCAAAGCCACCGTTTATCTTGTTCACACGGCTGACTTTTTGTCCGAGCTTCTGGTCGATGGGGAACTGGTTCACCTGCTCATGGAATTTAGCAATCAACTCAGGTCCGGTAACAAGCTGATACCCGAGGTAATTTTCAATGCCCATCGTCCAGTTCACCTGGCCGCCGATGTTATCGGAGAGCAGGAGGGTAGAAAGGCGTTTGCGCGCCGCATAGACCGCCGCCGCCAGACCTGCCGGTCCCCCGCCGATGATTATCAGGTCGTACATTCAACCTCCTCAGTGAGTTACTACTCAGAGCATAAACATGTTTGCATAAGACGATTTGTGGTGGGTTACGTCCTCTCGAAATCTGAAAGCCGACACCCCTTGAAACCGGACTAACCCACCCTACAAGATGTAATCTACTTAATGCTCTACGTAATAAG
>JAUYDN010000057.1 GCA_030691775.1 Dehalococcoidia bacterium | reverse complement strand
TGGTGAAGGTGTACGTGTCTGGGACGATAAGGGCAAAGAGTACTACGATTTCGTTGGTGGATGGGCTGTTTGCGCGTTGGGGCATTGCCATCCTGTTATTGTAGATGCTCTGGCAGAACAGGCGAAAACCCTGATACAGACGTCACACATCTACTATACGATTCCCTACATTAAACTGGCAGAGTTACTGGTGCAGAACAGCTGTCTTAGCCGTGTTTTCATGTGCAACAGCGGGCTCGAAGCCAACGAAGGCGCGGTTAAATTAGCGCGGCGTTACGGCAAGCTCAAGCTCAATGGCGCTTATGAAGTTATCACGGCGTTCAACTCATTCCACGGACGCAGTCTGGCGATGACGGCGGCTACCGGGCAACCAAAATACCAGGAGCCGTACCAACCACTACCGCCCGGATTTATAAACGTGGAGTTCAATGATATCAACGCTATTAAGAAAGCGACCACCAGCCGGACCTGCGCAGTGATGCTCGAGCCAATCCAGGGAGAGGGTGGTGTCAACATCCCGGACAAAAATTACCTGAAGGCCGTGAGGAAGTGGTGTGATGAGAAGGGAATTCTCCTGATTCTGGACGAGATTCAAACGGGAGTCGGGCGGTGCGGGGCGCTGTGGGGCTACCAGCTTTACGGCATCGAGCCGGACATCATGACCCTGGCGAAGGGTCTGGGGGGTGGGGTGCCGATTGGCGCGGTGTTGTCAAAGCAGCACTGCGAAGTCTTCCAGCCCGGCGACCACGGTACTACTTTCGGAGGTAATCCTTTAACCTGCGCCACAGCCTACGCCGTCTTCAAGTATATCGTGGAAAATGACGTGCCCGGCAACGCGAAAAGAATGGGTGAGTACCTGCTTGACGGTATGAAGAAGCTCAAAGAGAAATATCCCTTCGTCACCGATGTACATGGCAAGGGCTTGTTGGCGGCGATGTATTTCAATAAAGATATCGGGCAGGATGTATTACTTGCTTGCTTGAAGACGGGGTTACTTGTTAATAGAGTTAAACCGAACGCCATCCGCATTATGCCGGCGCTCAACATCATAGCAGCCGAGATTGACGAGGGTTTGACACGGCTGGATAAGGGTCTCATCGGATTTAAGTAGAGTTCATCGTCATTGCGAGGAGCCCCCGATGACATCGGGGCGACGAAGCAAACTAAAGCGGCAGATAATGGAAAAAACTATTCTATGTTTATATCATGACGAACTCTAAACACACTGTTCTCTACACCGGGGTTACCAGCAACTTGATAAGCAGGATTTGGCAACACAAAGAAAAACTGGTAGATAGTTTCACGAAGAAATATCACGTAAACATGCTTATGTATTATGAAGTGTTCGCTGACGCGATGTCAGCAATATCAAGAGAGAAGCAAATCAAAGCCGGTTCACGGCAGAAAAAGATTGAACTAATTAATAGCATGAACCGCGAATGGCGTGATTTATATGGAGACCTTTAGATTGCTTCGCCCCGATTAATCGAGGCTCGCAATGACGATTAGTGGGGGTCGAGATATTATTCCGCACTATTCATTGTGACGGTAAAAAGTGACGGTAAAAAGGAAAAGGAGTCCAGAACATGGCAGGAAAGAAAGAAAAAGTAGTACTGGCATATAGCGGCGGACTGGATACGTCCGTAGCTATTCAATGGCTTGCGGAAAAGTATAACGTCGATATTATCACCCTGACGGTGGACGTCGGTAACCCCAAAGATTTCGCCGCCGCCCGTGAAAAGGCACTAAAAATCGGTGCGCTCAAGGCAATCGTTATCGATGCTAAAGAAATGTTCGTTAAGTATTTCATCTGGCACGCTTTACAGGCAAACGCACTTTATGAGGGTCAATACCCCCTTGCCACCGCTCTTTCTCGCCCGCTCATGGCAAAACTCCTGGTGGACACCGCACTGGAAGAAGGCGCGAATTCGGTGGCACACGGTTGCACCGGCAAAGGCAACGACCAGGTGCGGTTCGATGTCGGCGTGCACGCCCTGGCACCCCACCTCAAGGTACTTGCCCCCGCCCGGGAGTGGGGTATGACCCGCGCCGAGACTATCGCTTATGCTCACAAACGCGGTATTCCCATCCCCATCACTAAAAAAAGCCCTTACTCCATCGATGAATGTCTCTGGGGCAGAAGCATCGAGACGGGTGTGCTGGAAGACCCGTGGGTAGAACCGCCGGCTGACGTCTATACGTGGACAAAGTCCCCGGATAAAACCCCGAACAAACCCGCCTACGTGGAAATCGGTTTTGAAAAGGGCATTCCGGTCAGTCTCGACGGGCAGGAGTATGACGGCGTCACCCTCATCCAGCGTATGAACGAGCTTGCCGGCGATCACGGCATCGGACGTATCGACCACATTGAGAACCGGCTGGTGGGCATCAAGTCGCGGGAAATTTACGAAGCGCCCGCGGCGACCGTATTGTTACAGGCACACCAGGCACTGGAAGCGATGACGCTCTCTAAAGACCAGATGCGTTTCAAGCAGAAAGTCGCCATTGAGATTGCGGATATTATCTATAACGGCTTGTGGTTCAGCGCTCAGAACCGCGACCTCGCCGCTTACATCCAGAGCAGTCAGCGTTATGTAACAGGCACCATACGCACTAAACTCTTCAAGGGCAGTGCTCAGGTCGTTGGCCGCACAGCGCCCAAATCGCTTTACAATCTTAGCCTGGCGACTTATGATAAGGGCGATAAGTTCGACCAGAGCATGTCTGTTGGCTTCATTCATATCTGGGGCTTACCGGTGGTGACCCAGTCGCAGGTACAGTTGCTCGGCGATACCGAAGGACCGTTGAGCATCATCGCCCCGAAGAAACAGTTGAAAAAAACGAAAACAGCACCCGGGAAGCCTGCGAGAAAACCGAATAGAAGCAAGCAAGAACAAGGCAAAGGTTGAGAATCAAATGAGCCAGATACGCGGCAGATTCAAGAAACAGGCGCATGAACTGGTGCAGAAGTACACGCAGTCCATATCCTACGACTGGCGGCTCTACGATTATGACATTTCCGGCAGTATCGCCCACGCCCGCATGCTCGGAAAACAGGGCATTATTACCAAGGCAGAGTCCAAGCAGATTATTAAGGCGCTGGAGAACATCAGAACAGAGATTAAGAACGGAAAGCTGGACTTCAAACCCGAGCTGGAAGACATCCACATGAACATCGAAGCCCGCCTGGTCGCCATGATAGGCGACGTGGGACGGAAACTGCATACGGCACGTTCCCGCAACGACCAGGTTGCCACCGATGTGCGCATGTTTGTGATGGAGGTCGGCGCCCTGTGCATGGATGGACTACAGGAGCTACAGGAAACGCTGGTGGACCTGGCTGAAAAACATGTGGATACGGTCATTCCCGGTTACACGCACCTGCAGAGAGCACAACCGGTCCTGTTAGCCCACCATCTACTGGCATATTTCGAGATGTTCGAACGTGATTTCCACCGGTTCGCCGTCAGCTTGATACACACCAGTGTTATGCCGCTCGGTAGCGGCGCTCTGGCAGGGGTACCTTATAATATCGACCGCCAGGCGGTCGCGGAGGAACTGGGATTCAATCAAATCAGCCAGAACAGCATCGATGCCGTCAGCGACCGCGACTTTGTCCTTGAGTTTGAGTTCGCCGCCAGTCTGACGATGATGCACCTTTCCCGCCTCGCCGAGGAGCTGGTGCTGTGGTCGTCCAGCGAGTTCGACTTCATCGAATTGGATGATGCTTTCACCACCGGCAGTAGCATTATGCCCCAGAAAAAAAATCCGGACGTGGCGGAACTGGCGCGCGGCAAGACCGGTCGTGTGTACGGGTATCTGATGGCACTGCTGACAACGATGAAAGGACTGCCGCTGGCTTATAACCGGGACATGCAAGAGGACAAACAGGGGCTGTTCTTCTGTGCCGATACCGTACTGACCACACTCGTTCTTTTCGCTGAGATGTTAAAAACTCTCCGCGTGAAAACAGAAAATACCACCGCCGCCGTTAATAAGGGTTATATACTGGCGACGGACATCGCGGACTACCTGGTAAAGAAGGGTGAGCCATTCCGCACCGCCCACGAGAATACCGCTAACCTGGTACGCTACGCGATTGAGAAAGGCAAGAGTTTTAGTGAATTAACGCTCGATGAATACCGTAAGTTCTCCTCAAGATTTAGTAAGGATGTGTTCGATATTACCGTCGCGTCCTCCATCGCCGCACGGGACCATACCGGCGGCACGGCTAAAAACCAGGTTCTAAAACAAATTACCAGGGCAAAAATAATCCTTACAGAGGAAGATGAGCAAGACACCCAAAAAGGTTAAAATTGCGCCTTCAATTCTCTCCGCTGATTTTGCCCGGTTGGGTGAGCAGGTGGTTGAAGTTGACAAAGCCGGCGCGGACTATATCCATGTGGACGTGATGGACGGACGTTTCGTGCCGCAAATTACCGTCGGCGCAATCGTCGTCAGCGCCATTCGCCGTTGGACCAACCTGCCGCTCGACGTTCACCTGATGATACAATCGCCGGAAACGCAAATTGAACAGTTCGCAAAGTGTGGCGCCAGTATACTGACCGTCCACATGGAGACCTGTCCGCACGTACACCGCGTCGTGCAGATGATTAAGGACTCAGGTTGTAAGGCGGGGGTTTCCATCAACCCGGCTACATCGGTGAGCGTTCTGGATGAAATCCTGCCGGAAGTCGACCTGGTGCTGTTGATGAGCGTCAATCCTGGCTATGGAGGACAGATATTTATCGAGAGCACCCTGCCCAAGATTGAGCGCTTACGGGCGGAACTGGACAGGAGGAAACTGAAAGCGGAACTGGAAGTGGATGGCGGTATCAACCCGGTAACCGCGCCGCGGGTGGTGAAAGCCGGTGCTAATGTGCTGGTGGCAGGCGCGGCAGTGTTTGGAAACTCCGGGCAAACTGTGAAACAGGCAATCAGTAAGTTACGGGCTAGCTTGTGGTCGCCGTCTTCTGTTTAGCCTGCTTATTCAAGGTGCGCAAACACCGGGTGCAGAGACTGAGCCGTTGTAGCTTACCGTCGACCGTTACTTTAGCGGGATGAACATTAGGTTCCCACCGCCGCAGGGTGTGACGCTTGGAGTGGCTGACATTATGACCGAACTGGGGAGATTTCCCGCATAAATCGCATTTCAAACTATTTTACTCCTTGACGAAACGAAGATTTTACAGTATCTTATATTAACACAGCATGACCGACACCACAAGATTGACCCCGCGAATTAGAGACAGGGTGCGCGAGCGTTAACCGCACCAGAACCTTTTATTGTTCTTCCCGGAAACCATGGAGAGGATTACTATGACAAAGAAAGTTAGCGTAATTACGGGGCAGGAACTCAGGGAAATGTTCGCCGCCGCCACCGCCTGGCTGGAAAAAAGCGCCCATGACATCGATGACCTGAACGTTTTTCCCGTCCCCGATGGTGATACCGGCACGAATATGTTGTTAACGCTCCGTAGCAGTGTCGAAGAAGCTTACCGCGCCCCGGACCACAGTGCCGGGGGCGTAGCGCAGGCGCTCGCCAAGGGCGCCCTGATGGGCGCCAGGGGGAACAGCGGTGTTATCCTGTCACAAATTTTACGGGGTATGGCGGAAGTAATCGATGAGAAGGATGTCGTCTCTGCCGGCGACCTGGCAAAAGCCTTAAAAAGAGCCTCGGAGGTCGCCTACAAAGGTCTCAGCAACCCTACGGAAGGTACTATCCTCACCGTTATTAAAGACGCTTCTTCAACCGCTATGAAAACAGTGGGCAAAAACGGTAAAGATATTATCACCGTCATGGAAGCCACCGTGGATTCCGCAAAAGACTCTGTGGCGAACACCCCCACCCTCCTCCCTGTCCTCAGAGATGCCGGTGTCGTGGATGCCGGCGGGCAGGGGCTTTACACCATCCTGGAGGGTGCGCTCCACTACCTTAAGGGCGAGACGGAGCAAATGCAGTTCCGCAAGCCTCAGGTCATCACGAGCAGTGTACCCCTCACACTCCGCCTCCCGGAGATGATTGCGGCCGACGAGATGCCTTACGGTTACTGCACGGAGTTCATGATTAAAGGCGAAGACCTGGATACGGAAAAAATCAGGACCCGCCTGCTGAAAAAGGGTGAATCGCTCATCGTGGTGGGGGATAACACGACTATCCGCGTCCACGTCCACACCCTCGACCCGGGTAATATCGTTCGTTTTGCCACTACCCTGGGCACTATTCACCAGGTTTCAATCCGCAATATGGACGAGCAGAAGCGCAACTTTGTTTCCTCGCAAAAAGAAAAGGCAATGGCGACGGATATCGCCACGGTTGCCGTAGTAGCCGGTGAAGGACTGATGGGAGTCTTTTCCAGCCTGGGCGTCACCACGATTATTCCCGGGGGCCAAGCGATGAACCCCAGTACCAGGGAGATTTACCAGGCAGTAGAGGAGGCACCATCCGATAAAGTCATCATCCTGCCGAACAATAAGAACATCATCCTCACCGCAGAGCAGGTCAGACCACTAACCAAGAAAACAGTGGAAATCATCCCCACGGAAACCATACCCCAGGGTGTCGCCTCTCTGCTCGCCTTTGATTACGAAGCTGACCTGGCAACCAATGCCCGCTTGATGGCGCAAGCGATATCGGCAGTAATAACCATCGAAATCTGCCGTGCCGTGCGGGCTACGCAGATTAGCGGCTTGAAAATCAGGCGGAAGCAAATCATCAGCCTCCTCGACGGCGAACTGGTGACAGTCGGGGATGATGCAATCGACGTGCTTATGGACACGCTCACGAAAGTAGATGTGACTAAGAATGAAATTCTCACCGTCTATTACGGAGCGGACACCGAACTGGCGGAAGCCGAGGAAGCGGCAAACACCATCCGCCAGAAGTACCCGCATTTACAGGTGGAAATAATCAAGGGCAGTCAGCCTCATTATAACTACATCATTTCCATCGAATAAACCAGGAGGACAGACAAATGACAGTCAGGATTGTTACCGATAGCCTCTCCGATTTAACTACGGAGCACATCAAGGGGTTGGGAATTACGGTGATTCCACTCACCGTCCTTTTCGGGCACGAGACCTACCTGGACCGCGTCACAATTACCACGGACGAGTTTTACCGAAGACTGATTAGCGGTAATGTGTGGCCGACCAGCACACAACCGGCGCCGGTCGATTTTGCGAACGCTTATGATAAGCTGGCAGGCGAGACCAACGAGATTCTCACCATAACACTGTCCTCAAAAATGAGCGGCACGTTCCAGTCAGCCAGCGCCGGCAAAGACCTGATGAAAAACAAGAAGTGCCGTGTGGAGGTTATCGATTCGCAGTTAGTAGCACTCGGACTGGGGCTGGTAGTACTGGCGGCGGTAAAGGAAGCAAAAAAAGGCGCTAACCTGGATAAACTCGCCGAGTTCACGCGCAAGGCATTGACTCGCACCCACTTTCTTGCTTATTTCGATACACTCAAATATCTTGCCAAGGGCGGTAGAATCGGCAAAGCACAGGGCTTGCTTGGTTCCGTGCTTTCTTTCAGGCCGGTGCTCACGGTCAAAGAGGGGGAAATGGCGCCGGTGACACGCTTGCGGTCAAGGGCCGCCGGGTTAGAATACCTGTACAACTCGATTATCAGCTACAAAAACATCGAGTCCGTCGGCATCGAGCACACCACCGACCCGGAAGGCGCGGACACGCTGGCAAAACGTTTCACCGAAGCCTATCCCAGAGTGCCTGTTATCCGCAGTACGGTCAGCCCGGTACTGGGTGTTTACGGCGGACCTAACGCCCTGGCGGTAACGGTGCTGGAAGCCGAAGGAAAATAACCGATGCCCGTCCGCATCGTCACCGATAGCACCGCGGACCTTTCTCCCGAGCTGGTAAAAACCCTGAACATCACGGTCGTACCCGTTTATGTCCGTTTCGGACAAACGAGCTACCGGGACGGCATCGATATCAACCGTGACGAATTCTACGATAAGCTGGTGAACAGTCGCGTACACCCCACCACCTCCCAGCCTACCCCCGCCGATTTCGCCCGCGTCTACCTGGAAGTGGCAAAGGATACAGATGAGATAGTTTCCGTCCACGTCTCCGGCAAGCTGAGCGGAACGTATAACTCGGCGCTACGCGGGAAAGAGCTTGCCGCGGAAAAATGCGATATTCAAGTAATGGACTCGCAATCGGTTTCGATGGGGCTGGGGCTGGTCACGCTGGCGGCGGCGCGGCTGGCGGCAGCGGGTCAAAGCCTGCATAAAGTCATCGGGGAAGTCGACGAGGCAATCGCCAACACGCACCTCCTCGGTGTTTTCGATACTCTGAAATACCTGTTGCTCGGCGGCCGGATTGGCAAGGCTAAAGCCCTCATAGGGAGCTTACTAAACGTAAAGCCCGTGCTCTCCATGCGCGATGGCGAGTTCCAACCGGTCGGTAATGTCCGGACACGCGCCAGAGGCATCGAACGGCTCATCGAGTTCGCACGGAGCATGCCGGGAATTCATGAGCTGGCGGTGATTCACAGCACCACGCAGGAAGAAGCCCACCGTCTCAAAGAGCGGCTCGGTTCGCTGGTCGATTCCAGCCATCTGCACCTGGCACGACTGGGACCGGCACTCGGAGTACACGGCGGGCCCGGTGTGCTGGCGGTGGCGGTGAGGAAGAAAGTCGGCGCCGCAAGCTCCGGTGAAGAAGAGGCGGAACCGGTTGGACACAAAATCAATGTGCCGTCTTTACACCTGCCTAAAATCAAACCCCGCAGTTAAGCAAACATTGGCGAGTTTTACATTGGCGTTAATACCCTCCCCCGTTATCTCTCTTCTGGTTACACGCCAACTCTTTATCAGCTAAAATAGACCTTGGTTAGAGTTATAGAGTTTGCGGATTTGAAGTTTTATCCCAAAGGGTAAATGACAATCGATACTTCTTCCCTGCGTAAAGTCCTCGAACTGGAGCAGAAAAAGGGCTTTTCCGATACAGCCGTCTTCGGAGGGCTGGACAGGTTTCTGCGTAACTGGGCAACCCGCGCCAGCGCCACAGTAGCCGACGACCGTGTGCGTGCCCATCTGAAAGCGGTTGGCAATACTGGTTACGGAAAGATGACCGTTGCCCAGCGGCAGGACTGGCTCAAAGATGTGCTCGCGCTTGCCGGTGAGCTTGAATCCGGTATAAAGCGAGACCCTGTCAAAGCTAAATCCAGACCCGCTCCGGTAAAACCGGCGCTCAGAATAAGAAAACCAGCGGCGGGCGCGGGTAAATCTCTCGACCAGTCGGTGACCGTCATCAAAGGGATGGGCGCCAGCATTGCCGGGAAGTTCAACAAGCTGGGCGTGAAGACGGTGCGCGACTTACTTTATTTTTTCCCTCACCGCCACGTCGATTACAGCCAGCTGAAGACCGTCTCACAGCTTACGGAAGGCACCGAGGAAACGGTCATCGTCAACGTCTGGGAAGCACAGGAGAAATACCTGGGTCGGGGCAAAGGCACCGAAGCGACCGTCGGAGACGCGACCGGCAATGCCCGCGCCGTATGGTTCAATAACCCTTATGTGGCAAAAGCGCTGCGGACAAACACCCGTATCGTTATCAGCGGCCGGGTAAAAATGTTCCACGGGCACCCTGTCTTCGAATCGCCGGAGTGGGAGCCGGCTGAGGAAGCCGCCGACCTCATCCACACCGGTAGACTCGTGCCCATCTACCCGTTGACGGAAGGACTGTATCAACGGCCGGTGCGCCGCCTGGTGAAGAGCACCGTCAACCAGTGGGTGGGTGCCGTACCCGAGTTCCTTCCCCCCGTAATCAAGAAAAGCCGCAATCTGCTGGACCTCCCGGAAGCTATTGCCCAGGCGCATTACCCGGATGACACAACAGCCTATGACCGCGCCCGCACCCGCCTCGCCTTCGATGAGCTATTTCTGCTCCAGTTGGGTGTGCTGAGCCGGAAGCGTGCCTGGCGGGAGAGCCAGCCCGGCAATGTTATCAAGACAGATAAAAAGGTGCTGGAACAGTTCTTGAAATCCCTCCCTTTCACTTTGACCGCCGCCCAGCAAAAGGTGCTCAACGAAATTTTGACAGATATGGAGAAGCCGCAGGCGATGTCCCGCCTCCTGCAGGGCGAGGTGGGGAGCGGCAAGACGGTAGTCGCCACCGCGGCAGTCTTGATGGCGGTAGCGCAGGGCTACCAGGCGGCTTTTATGGCGCCCACGGAAATCCTGGCGGAACAGCACATCAAGACCGTACAGAACCTGCTGGCGCGCGCCGGACAGGCAGAAAGCGAAAACAGCCACCTTTACACCTACGCTGGCGTCACGCCGGGACCGGTCTCCGTTGCCATGCTTATCGGCGCATTGCCGCTAAAGAAGAAACGGGAGCTTCACAAACTGATTATCGATGGCAAGGTGAATATCGTCATCGGCACGCATGCCCTGATACAGGAAGAGGTGGAGTTCAAAAAGCTGGGTTTTATCGTCGTCGATGAACAGCACCGCTTCGGAGTAGAACAGCGCGGTACGCTCCGGCAGAAAGGCACCAATCCCCACGTTCTCGTAATGACCGCCACTCCCATCCCCCGCACCCTCGCCCTGACTCTGTACGGCGACCTCGACCTCTCTGTCATCAACGAGCTACCGCCGGGTAGACAGCTCATCAAGACGAAATGGCTCAAGCCCGATGAACGCGATAAAGCCTACAATTTCATCCGCCGCGAGGTTGCCGCCGGTCACCAGGCATTCATCATTTGCCCGCTCATCGAGGAATCGGAAGTGGTGCAGGCACGCGCGGCGGTCGTTGAATATGAGCACCTGGTGAATGAAGTCTTCACGGACTTGAAGCTCGGACTTCTGCACGGTAAAATGTCCAGCGCGGACAAAGAGCGGGCAATGCAGGACTTCCACGAATGCAAAACGCACATCCTGGTTTCGACGCCCGTAGTCGAGGTTGGCATCGATGTCCCGAACGCCACGGTGATGATGGTGGAGAGCGCGGACAGGTTCGGGCTGGCACAGTTACACCAGTTCCGGGGCAGGGTGGGCAGAGGTCCCGCACAGAGCTATTGCATCCTGCTGGCGGAAAATCCTTCGGCGGTGGGACAGGAACGGCTCTCGATTATCGAGACCATCTTCGACGGCTTCAAGCTGGCGGAAGAAGACCTGAAGATGAGGGGTCCGGGGGAGTTTTTCGGCACACGGCAGAGCGGCCTGCCGGACCTGAAGATGGCGAAGCTGGGAGACGTGGGCATACTGGAGATGGCACGCGCTGAGGCAGAAAAGCTCTTTGAACGAGACCCTCACCTGAAAGACCCGGCGCACGCCCCGCTGGTAAAAGAGCTGGCAAGGGTTTGGACAGAGGAGGCGGGAGAGTGGAGCTAGGGGGAGAAAGTATCAACTATCAAATATCAAGTATCAAGCCCCCCACCCCCCAATTCCTCCCGAAAACATGAGCCAGTCGTATTATTATGTAAATACCCCTACCTGTCATCCTGGAGGAGTCCGTACCAACATTATTCCGAAGGACGACGAAGGAACTCAGGGTGGGGCAGAGGAAGTCATTACCCCACTACGAGAGTCCCTATCCCAGTGCAGCGGGAAATGGCAACCCCGTTTTCATTCTTCGTGGTGCTGAGACTGCCAGCATCAGTAATACTGATAAATAAGTGAACAAAGAATCTGACTTTCGTGGATAGTTGTATGAAAAAACAAAGATGAACCAAAGGAGGTAACACGCCGATGAAAGTCCTGGTTATTAATTCCAGCCCGCACATGGAAAAAGGTAATACCGCCCGCGTACTCAACCCGTTTGTAGAAGGCATGCAAGAGGCGGGCGCCGATGTAGAAATAATTTACCCGCGCAAAATGAAAATCATGCCGTGCGAAGGGTGCTTCGATTGCTGGGTGAAGACGCCCGGCGTCTGCCGTCATAAAGACGATATGCCTGCCGTCCTGCCGAAAATCGGCGGCGCGGATGTGTGGGTGTTAGCCACGCCTGTCTATGTCGACGGTATGACAGGTACGATGAAAATGTTGCTGGACCGCTTTATCCCTACTATACAGCCGTTTTTTGAGCTCCGTGACGGACACAACCGCCATCCGAGGCGGGAGGGAATGAAACAGGGGGGCAAAATAGTCCTGGTCTCTACCTGCGGCTTCTGGGAGATGGACAACTTCGATGCGCTGGTCGTTCATGTAAAAGCAATCTGCAGAAACGCCAACCGCGAGTTTGCAGGGGCGCTCTTACGGCCGCACGCGGGTTCTCTGGACGCGCTTGTCAAGGCTGGCTTTGCGGTAGATGTTATCGAGGCGGCGAAGAGCGCAGGCAAACAGCTGGTAGCAACCGGTAAAATAGCACCCGAAACATTGACCACCGTCAGCCGCCAGCTCTTGCCGATGGAGATGTATATGAACGCCGCTAACCGCGGCTTCCAGCAGATGCTGGACGCACGGGAGGCAAAGTAGCAGACGAGCCTTCAGCATTCGACTGCAAGTTACAAGTCTTTAGTCTTTTATCAACTGCAGGAAACGTCGTCTTTCGATCTTAGCCAGTCGTAAAATTGAAGATAACGTGCCTCTGGGTATTTCTTTCCGATAGGAACAGGCACAACAAGAGTACGCTCACCAGATATGTATTTGCGGAAAACCTGGTGGCTTCCACCGCTTGATTTCCCTCTAAACTGGAAGCCGTCCTTTATTAATGCGGATATGATTTGTTCACTGGAACAAAGAGGTAATTTACTCACGCCGATACCGTGATTGTCTTTTGCCAGGGGGAGAGGAAAGTGTAATCACACGCGTTTTTTCGAGAAGAAAGCACGCCCCTTTCATCCAGAACTTTCTCAAGCTCCCCTTCTTCAGCAAGAGCCGTCAGGTAAGCGTCAACAGCGTCATGTAAATTCGCGCACGCCTCTTCTACTGTGTCACCGCAACTTGCCACGTCGAGTTCCGGACACCAGGAGGAGTACTGTCGGCCTTCTTTGCGTACCAACACTGAAAGATTTAGCTGCAACTTTCTGTTTTGCCTGGTTTTCATTTTTCCCCTTGACTGACGACATCCGGGATGCTAGAAGTAAACCACTGACGGGTGTATTTTGTCAATCGTCACACTAAAATAGTATTCTATCTGAGCATCCGCGTCAATCGACTAGCGTACTGTTTTTCCGCTGAGGCATCCGCGAAACTAAAGCATATGTAGGAAAAACCCCCTTCAGTCCCCCTTTACGAAAGTGGGGAAATTGTATCCTCTCCCTTCGTAAAGGGAGATTGTGAGGGTTTTCAGTTGTTTCGCGGGAAGCTCTTTTCCGTTGATAATGTTAGCTCTAATACCATCCGTTATGCTATAATTCATTCTCTGCGGAGTATTCACCGGGATGTTAAGAGAGAAACTCATCAGCCTATTAACAGAGGCAACTGAAAAAGCCCAAAAAGCGGGTAAACTGCCCGTGGTCGCTCTGCCGGACGTGACCATCGAACGTCCGCAGAACCCGGAGCACGGTGACTACGCCTCCAATTTACCTTTACGGCTGACGCGAGTGATGGGCACCAACCCGATGGTAATTGCCAGGGAGCTGGTAGCTCACCTCATCCAGTCGGATGAAATAGAAAAGACGGTTGCCGCACCACCCGGGTTCATCAACTTCACGCTCAAGGACAAATGGCTCGCCTCGCAGGTGAACGAAATACTGGAGTGCGGCGGAACATACGGCAATAAAGATACCGGCAAAGGAGCAAAGGTCCAGGTGGAGTTCGTCAGCGTCAATCCTACTGGTCCGCTCCACGTCGGGCATGGTCGGGGCGCGGTCCTGGGCAGTACCCTGGCAAATGTGCTCGCCGCCAGCGGCTATCGCCTGGAGAAAGAGTATTATTTCAACGATGCCGGCAGCCAGGTGGACGCCTTCAAGCGGTCGCTGTATGTGCGTTATCTCCAGCGTCTCGGGGTTGAGAAAGAGCTACCCGCCAACGGCTATCACGGCTTTTATATGGTCGACCTGGCTAACGAGATAATCGCTTCGCATGGAGATAGATTCAAGGACATGCCGGAAGATGAGGCAATCGCAAAAGTCGGCGAACTGGGACTCAAGCACGTTATGGACGGCATCAAAGAGGGGTTAAAAGAACTGAGAGTCGAGTATGACGTCTGGTTCAGCGAGCAAAGCCTCTACCGCAATGGTCAGTACAAAAAGGTGCTGGAGCTACTGCGCAAGAACGGTTACATCGCGGAAAAAGAAGGCGCTACCTGGTTCGCCTCCACGGTGCTCGGTGAAGATAAAGATAATGTTGTTATCCGGAGCGATGGCTCGCCCACCTATTTCGCGGCAGATATCGCTTACCACTACAACAAGTTTGTCGAGCGCGGTTTCGATAAGGTCATCAATATCTGGGGAGCCGACCACCAGGGACACGTCTCGCGGTTGAAAGCAGTAGTGGGGGCACTGGGCATCGACCCGGCACGGCTTACCATCATTATCCACCAGATGATTACGCTGAAACGCGGCGGGGAACTGGTGCGGGTTTCCAAGCGTACCGGTGATATCATTACACTCCAGGAAGTGATGGACGAGGTGGGTGTTGATGCCTGCCGCTATTTCTTTCTGGCGCGCTCCGCTAACAGCCAGATGGACTTCGACCTTGAGCTTGCCAGGAAACAATCGCAGGATAACCCGGTCTACTACATTCAATACGCCCACGCCCGCATTGCGAGCATTATGCGACTGGCACAGGAACGGCAAATCAGCTTTGATGATGGGGATGTGTCACTGCTGACCTCCCCGCCGGAACTAACGCTGGTGCGGCGTTTGCTTCAGTTGCCGGAAACAATCGAGGCGGTGACAGTTACTTTAGAACCGCACCACCTCGCCTATTATGCGCAGGACCTGGCGACTGTTTTTCACATCTTCTACCGGGATTGCCGGGTGGTTTCCGGTGACATCGCTATTACCAAAGCCCGGCTCAAGCTGGTGAAGGCGGCACAGATTGCGCTGGTGAAAGTCCTCAACCTGATGAGTATGACGGCGCCGGATAAAATGTAGCTGTCCCCTCTCCAAAAACCTCCCCACCCAAACACCAATATCTAAACTCTGAACGCTAATCTGAAATTAACAACCCACACTACAGCACTACACACAAATAATGAAAAGAGGTTGTCATTCTGGAGTCCGATGAAATCGGGACGAAGAATCTCAGGGTGGGGTATGCCGATAAAGATGATTACCACCCCTATACCAGATTCTTCGCCGTCCACGTATCAAGTCCCGACTGAATCGGGATGGTGATGAAGTCGCTCATAAGGGGCAAGTTCTGAGCGGGAATCCAGACGTATTCCTCTCCTTCTGGATTCCCGCCGGAGTTTACCCCGTGCCACGACACGGGGCTGGTATGACAACAGACGTTGGTTTGTATTTTCATAGCAATCAGGGCTGGTGAGGTAATTCGCTCCCGAGCTCCGGCTGTTTTTTGTAGCGCTTGAGCAACTGCGCGTATGCCTGGTTACCGCTCTGCAACCGCTGTCTCAACGCCGGAGAAATCTCCTTGATGACGCCGGGAATACCCATCACCATCGAATAGTCCGGCACCTCCGTCCCTTGAGGTATCAGGCTCCCGGCGGCAATCACGCAATGGTTGCCCACTTTGGCATTGTCCAGGATAGTGGCATTGTTACCGATAAGACAGTTGTTGCCAATACGGGTGCCGTGCGCTACCACACTGTGCCCGATGGTACAGTTATCGCCGATTTCTACGTCACTGCCGGAATGAATGATGGTGCCATCTTCCACCATCGTGCCGTTACCAATCTTGATTCTGGCAAAATCGCCGCGGATGACGGCGCCGGGAAACACTCCCGAATTTTCCCCTATCTCCACATCCCCGATGACGTACGCCGCCTCGCTGACGAACGCCGATTCCGCAATACGCGGGGTTTTCCCTTCAAAGCTACGAATCATAACATGCCTCCGATTTCCCATCTTACCCAACATACTGTAAAAATATCAAATGCCAACTTTCAAATCACAAACAAAACCAAAAACTCCAATAAAAAAGTCGTCACGGCTCTTTTCGAGTTTAGTTCCCCGCCTTCGCGGGGACAAGGTTTAGAGTTTTGCTCACGCCCTTTCTTTACCCGTACGTTCGTTTTGTGTTATCCTTTTCCAGTAACGAGGTAAAATTAAGGATGAATAAACGTGTCTTTTCCGGCGCCCGGCCGACTGCCCGCCAGCACATCGGTAACCTGCTGGGCGCCATCCACAACTACGTCGACCTGCAAAAAGAGTTTGATGAGTGTATCTACTGCATCGTCGATGTGCATGCCCTGACCACGCTCCAGGACACGGGCAAACTCCAGGCAAATATACAAGACCTGACGCTCGACTGGCTGGCGGCGGGACTTGACCCGGAGAAAAGCATTATTTTCGTGCAGTCGCACGTGCCGGAAGTGATGGAGCTTCATACGCTGTTAGGCATGGTGACGCCGCTGAGCTGGCTTTTACGCGTGCCGACATTCAAGGAGAAGGCAAAACTCCACCCGGAAAACGTGAACTACGGGCTGGTCGGCTACCCGGTGCTGATGACTGCAGATATCGTTCTGTATAAAGCTGAGGTTGTACCGGTGGGTGAGGACCAGCTACCCCACCTCGAGCTTGCCCGCGAAATCGCGCGGCGGTTTAACAACATCTTCGGCGAGACGTTCCCGGAACCGGTTGCCCGGCTCACTTCCTTCCCAAGCATCCCAGGCCTGGACGGCAAAGGCAAAATGAGCAAGGAAGTGGAGACCAGCGTCATCGAAATCGCCCACACGGAGGAAGAGACAAAGTCACGCATCATGAACGCTGTCACCGACCCGGAGCGCAAGTACCGCAAAGACCCGGGACACCCCGAGGTGTGCAGTATCTACGCATTGCACAAGTTTTTCACCGAATCCCAGGTGGCAGAACTCGAAGGGCAATGCCGCACCGCCGGGATTGGCTGTGTAGACTGTAAAAAACTGCTCGTGGAGAGTCTTAATGCAGACCTCCGACCACTCCGGTTGAAAAGGGCGGAACTGGCCGGCAAACCCGATTATGTACGGCAGGTCCTGGCAAACGGCGCCGACCGCGCGCGTGTCATCGCCCGCCAGACTATCAAGGAAGTGAAGCAGAAAATGGGACTCGCCTGAGTTCGTAGTTTATGGTTAACGGTAATCACTAGCTGAAAGCTGAAAGCATGGTTCGAAATGTCATACGAAACAATCCTCTATGAAAAGCAGGGGCACGTTGCCCGGATAATCGCCAACCGTCCCGAGGTGCGGAATGCACAGAGCCGGCTGATGCTCGAGGAAATCGATAACGCTTTCCGTGAGGCGGATGCCGATGACGATGTGCGGGTGATTGTGGTCGGTGGTAAAGGTCAGCACTTCTCCGCGGGCCACGACCTCGGCAGTAAAGACGAGATGGCAGACCGGGAAACGCGCGGCTATCCCAAAAACATCGAAGAACGGGTAAGCAGGTCGAGGAGACTCTACCTTGAGACGACGCTCCGCTGGCGGAACATAAGCAAACCGACCATCGCCATGGTGCAGGGCTATTGCATCATGGGCGGCTTAATGCTCGCCTGCGCCTGCGATATTATCATCGCCGCGGAAGATGCCAGGTTCTCCGACCGCTCTGTCCGGCAGGGTTCGCCACACGTACAAATTGATAATCTGCCCTGGGAGGTCGGCATCCGCAAGGCAAAAGAGATACTCTGGACGGGTGATTTCTTCGACGCTCATGAGGCATTACGACTGGGACTCGTGAACCGGGTCGTCACGGTGGACAAACTCGAAACCGAGACAATGGAACTGGCGAACCGCATCGCCCTGCAGGAGCCGTTCGTGGTCAGGATGTCCAAAGCATCGCTCAATGCTACCCAGGACATGATGGGTTACACCAATGCCGTGTCCGCGTCTTTCAGATTTCATAATCTCACCGACCAGCGCCGTAATATCGAGGGCTTTAGAGTGCCCCGCAAAGAAGGGGAATCGGTGGCGGACTGGGTGGCGCGGCGGGACAAAGAGTTTGGAGACCACAAGGGTTAAAAAGCTATTAGCTTTTAGCTATCAGCGGTCAGCAGAACAAGCGGAGGTAAATGATGGCGAAGACGAAGGAATTACTGGAACATTACCAACAGCGGCGGAACAAGATTCTCCAGATGTCATCCCCTGATGATATCGAAAAGCGGCACAAGGGTGGACAGTGGACAGCGCGGGAGCGCATCGACTATTTCTTTGATAAAGACACCTTCACCGAGATGGGGATGTTCGTCAAGCACCGCACCACCGCTTTCGGTATGGACAAGCGGGAAATCCCCGCGGACGGCATCATCACCGGCTTCGGCAAGGTGAACGGACGCTACGTGGTGGCGATGGCGGAGGACTACATGGCAATGGCGGGCACCTTCGGGGAACAGCACGGCAAAAAGCTCGCCTATGCTATCAACTTCGCTAAAGAGAAAGGCTATCCCTTCGTGGGCATGAACGATTCCGGCGGCGCCCGCCTCCAGGAGGGTATGGACACCCTCGAGGCTTACGGCTGGACGTTCCGCTCGCAGATTCTGGCTTCGGGCGTTATTCCCCAGATTGCCCTCCTGATGGGTCCCTGCCTCGGCGGGCAGGCATACCACCCCGTCATGCAGGACTTCCTCATCCAGTGCAAGGATACGGGTTTTATGGGTATCGCCGGTCCCGCTTTCGTGGAGACACAACTCGGCCAGAAAATCACCCTGGCAGAGCTTTCCGGGTATAAAGCCCACGCGGTTAAATCCGGTTGCACCCACATGGTCGCTAAAGACGATAAGGACGCCATCGATAAGTGTAAAGAACTGCTGGCGCTCCTGCCTTCCAATAACCGTGAGAAGCCACCGCGTGTGACGACTATCGACATCCCGGAACGTGCCGCTCCGGAGTTAGATACCCTCATCCCGGATGAGTCCACCCGCCCGTATGATATGAAGAAGATAATCCGTGCGGTGGTGGATGATGGGTATTTCTTCGAGAGTATGGCATCGCATGCCCCTAACGTTGTCACGGGTTTCGCGCGCTTCAACGGCCGTACGGTGGGTATCTACGCCAGCCAGCCGATGTACGCGGGTGGCGTCATCAATATCGATGCCGCGGACAAAGCGGCGCGGTTCATCCGCTTCTGCGACCTCTTCAATATCCCGATGGTCACCTTCGGGGACTGCCCGGGGTATATGATTGGCTCGGAGCAGGACTGGAAGGGCATTCTGCGGCACGGCGCCAAACTGCTCTTCGCCTGGGCGGACGCCACCATCCCGCTAATATCCATAATGGTACGCAAGTCGTACGCCGGTGCCCATTACGGGATGCTGGACAAGGCAATCGGCGCGGACTTCGTTTTTGCCTGGCCTACGGCACGCATCACTATCGTCGGCGCGGATACAGCGGCGAGCGTCATCTTTGCCCGGGAAATCCGTGAATCGAAGACCCCGGACGAGACGAGGACGAAACGGGTTCAGGAGTATAGCGACCTGTTCGAAAACGCCTTCGTCGCCGCGGAACGCAGTTGCGTCGATGAAATCATCATGCCCCGCGATACGCGCAAGATGATAAACCGCGCCCTGGATGTGCTGGAGGAGAAAAACAAGGACAACAAGGCATTCAACGCCCGCTACTGGCGCAAGTACGCGAATATAAATCTGTAGCTGTCAGCGATTAGCTCTCAGCAATTAGCACATTACCATATAGAGCCGTCGTTGCGAGGAGTGGAGCGACCCCGTATCAAGTACGGGGCAGGCCCCGTATCAAGTCTTGTCCCGTACCGCGATACGGGAACGGGGCAGGCTATGGCATTGTAGTAGTATAGACCCGTTCCGTCAAGGCGCTGTACTCGTTCGGTAAACTTTTTGCCAGTGGGGACATCCGTAAACCGTGGATTCTTTTAGCCTCGCCCAAGTTCCTTCTCCCTTGAGGGGAGAAGGTTAGGATGAGGGTGACGAAGAAAAAATAATCACCCTCACCTTAAATCCTCTCCCCTCAAAGGGAGAGGAAAAACCTATTTGGTGCAATGTCTTTTACCTCATGGGTGAGCTTTTTGAACTCGTACCCACGAATTAAGGGACATTACCAGGTCTTGTACCTCCAAATTGAACACAAGAAATATCTTTTACATTTTGACTTTTAACTTTCGTGATATTTGTTTTATTATGTAATTAGAGGCATTTCATGGCAGTCATTCCAATCCGTACTGTTCCCGACCCCGTCCTGCGCCAGAAAGCGAAGCGGGTTAAAAACGTCGATAGCGCCATTCAAAAACTTATCGCCGATATGCGTGAGACAGTGGTGGCGGCAAGCGGCGTCGGGCTGGCGGCGCCGCAGGTTGGGGTTTCCTTGCGCGTGATTGTGCTCTGCGTTCCCAAAAAAGATGAGAAAAACGAGGAATACTGCCTCATCAACCCGGAGATTGTGCGCCGCAAAGGCGAGCGGGTGCTAAAAGAAGGCTGTCTCAGCATCCCCGGCTACATCGGTGAAATCAAGCGGAGCGAACAGGTACGGGTGCGTGGTACCGACGAGACCGGTAAAGAAATTAAACTCCGTTGTGAAGGCCTGCTGGCGCAAGCCATCGAGCATGAAATCGACCACCTGAATGGCGTACTGTACGTCGACCATCTGGAGAGCCAGGACAAGCTCCAGAAGGTGGAGCCGGAGAAGCAAGAGCCGGAAGAAAGTATACAGTAAGCAGTTATTTGTTTTTAGCCGACCGCTGAGAGCTATTACTAGTGTACTGTCTTACAAATGCCTTACAGGGTTCTCTGTCACTCCGGACTTGATCCGGAATACGTGTTTGCCTCCTGGATACCAGCCTTCGCTGGTATGACAAAGGTGGTGGTGTTATGTCGGCAGATACAGTAGTACTCG
>JAUYDN010000031.1 GCA_030691775.1 Dehalococcoidia bacterium | reverse complement strand
ATGTAGTGATAAACTTATCAATTTTAACACGGTGGCTAGTATCAAGAGGGGCATCACGACCGGTATTAATGAATTTTTCTATTTGACAGCTGATAGAATACAGCACTGGGGAATTGAAGATGAGTTCTTAATCCCGGTGTTTAAATCTCCAAAAGAATCTACTAGTATCGCGATTGCTCACGATAAGTTAAAGCTAAAGGGCTTTTTTTGTTCCTGGAGCAGAGCCGAACTCCTAAAAGCGAAAAAGAACGGCGCGCTTAACTATATTGCTCACGGCGTAAAACAAAGAGGGAAAGATGGGGTTTTATGGAGCAAACGTCCCTCAGTCGTAAATAGAAAACCCGAATGGTGGGTGTTACCTGACGTTGAACTTGCGAGCATTTTTTGGTCAAAAGCTTATGACTCCAGACTATTACACAGATTCAGTAGCACCCCTGTATTAGCAGATTGTAGATTGTATTTCGTTTCTGAAAAGAAAGCCATAAATAAAAAACTTCTGGCAGCGGTTTTAAACAGCTCAGTTTCATTGCTTTTCTTGGAAATTATTGGGAGAGTCAACTTAGGCGAAGGTGCTCTTGATGTTATGGTGGAGGATGCTGTTAATTACATGGTTTTACCTGATTTGAATTTGTTTACAGATGATATAATGACAAAATTATTAGTTTCTTTTGACAAAATATCACAACGTCCCGTCAGACCTATCTTCGAGGAAGTCAAAATGAAAGACCGCCGGCAGTTGGATAGTCTCATCCTGGAAGCAATGGGATTGGATACTAACAAATATCTTAAGCCACTATATAAAGGTCTGACAGAAATGGTTCGGGAACGCACAGAGCTGGGCAAAATGCGTCCCAAAGTGAAGAAAGCCAAATATGCAAAAGATGTTGAATCCCTGAAAAATAATGTGCTTAAAATGGTACTACCAAATGGTCCTAAAAAATTCCCTGAAGAGTTTTTGGAAAAAGCTCTAAAAGCTGAGGACTGTAAGACGGTACCCGTCACCGGTGAACTATTGAAGTTAGGCACACAATTCTTGACCCAGCAGGAAGTAATATCCGATGGCGGTTACAAATATAATGCTTCAAGTATCAACGAAGCTAAATACATCGTCTATGCCCAAAAACCAAATTCTTATCTCCTGTACGTACCCACTGATGAGGAAACCATGGGAAAAGCGGTTCAAAAATACGAAATTTATCTTAAAGAGTTAAGGAAAAAGATTTCCTCTGAACTGGGTAATCTTGTCGATGATTACAAACTCGTTATTTCTCTGACTCAGCAGATATTCGCGGAATTTAATTTACCTTTTGCAGACTAAGGAACTAACTATGCTCGCTAAAACGAGAAGCTGTGCCATCGTGGGGCTGGATGGGGTGATTGTGGAGGTGGAGGTGGATGTCGCGCCCGGCCTGCCCAGGTTCCTGGTAGTCGGTCTGCCGGATGCCGCCGTACAGGAAGCCCGCGAACGGGTAAACGCCGCCATCCGTAACTCGGGTTTCTCCTTCCCCGGGACAAAAGTCGTTGCCAGCCTGGCACCTGCCAGCTTGAGAAAAGCGGGACCCGCTTATGACTTACCCATTGCGCTTGGCGTTCTCCAGGCGACAAGGCAGGTACCGGTAAACAGCGATGAGCTTATTCTACTTGGTGAGCTTGCCCTGGATGGCACTCTACGGCATACGCCCGGCATCCTGCCGATGGTTGCCGCCAGCCTGGAAAGGGGTTTCCCCAGGGTTGCCGTGCCCTCGGTGGATGCCAAAGAAGCCTCGCTCGTGGATGGCGCTACCATCCTGCCTTTCGATTCCCTGGGCCAGCTCGCTATGTACCTGCGCGGGGAAATCGACGCACCGGTATACCATCCCGATGGGCAGGTGGAGGAATACGTTTTCCCGGATACGCTGGGAATCGATTTCGCCTATATCAAGGGACAGGAGCACGTCAAACGCGCCCTGGAAATAGCCGCCGCCGGCGGACATAACGTGATTATGATGGGACCGCCGGGGAGCGGCAAGACCCTGCTCGCCCGGTCTCTGTGCACTATCCTGCCGCCGATGACCAACGATGAAGCGCTCGGGGTCACCAAGATTTACAGCATCAGCGGACTTCTGCCGCCGGACACCCCGATGATACGCAGGCGGCCATTCCGCGCGCCGCATTACACCACCTCCAATGTGGGGTTGGTGGGGGGCGGGCATATCCCCAGGCCGGGTGAAATCAGCCTGAGCCACCGCGGGGTGCTCTTCCTCGATGAATTGCCGGAGTTCGGGCACGCGCTCCTCGAAGTTCTACGACAACCGCTGGAAGACCGAATCATCACCATCAGCCGAGCACAGGGCACGGTTACATTTCCCTGCAATTTCATGCTCGTGGGCGCGATGAACCCCTGCCCCTGCGGCTATTACGGCGACCCTTTTAAGCAGTGTAAATGTGCGCCGGGTCTGGTCTCCCGCTATCAGCGGCGCATCAGCGGACCCTTCCTCGACCGCGTGGATATCTTTGTGGATGTGCCGCGTATCGACTACGAAAAGCTCTCCGATGACCGGCTGGGAGAGAAATCGGAGAAGGTACAGGCGCGCGTCACCGCCAACCGCCAGCGCCAACAGGAGCGGTTTAAGGGCACCCGGCTGACCTGTAATGCCGATATGACCGCTGCCGAGGTGCGCGAGTTCTGCCGGGTGGACGACACCGCCCAGAGCCTGCTCAAAGCGGCGATGAAACAGCTCAACCTTTCGGCAAGAGCATTCCACCGCATCCTCAAACTCTCCCGCACTATCGCCGACCACGAGGGAACAGACGATATCAAGGCTAACCACCTCGCAGAGGCTATCCAATATCGTCCACGCAGTTTAGTAATATAAATCCCAAATCACAATATTCAACTCTCAAGGAAACTCCAATGCACAATATCCAAAAAACGAAACCGTATGATTTAGAGGAGAGGACCCGGCTATTCGCAAAGGATGTAATCACTTTCATTAATACTGTTCCGAAGACGATGGCAAACATAGAAAACATCAAGCAGTTGATTCGTTCATCCGGTTCGGTAGGTGCCAACTACATTGAAGCAAATGAATCGTTAAGTAAAAAGGATTTTAGTGTGCGAATCAAGATTTGCCGTAAAGAGGCTAAGGAAAGCAGGTACTGGCTCGGCCTCCTTGAAGTCCGTGACGATGAGGAAGACACAAGACGCCAAAAGTTGATGGAGGAGGCAACAGAACTGCTGCTGATATTCAACTCAATAGTGGCTAAGACTAAGTAATTCGGATTTTGAATTTAGATGTTGTTTGAGATTTGGTGCTTGTGATTTGAAATTTCACAAAGGGGAGTAACATGTCTAAAAACATTGAGAGGGCGGCTCAAATTCTTCTCAAGAGCAAGTACGTCATCTGCCTTACCGGGGCGGGGATTTCCGTGGAGAGCGGCATAAGACCTTTCCGTGGTCCTGGCGGACTCTGGACGGAGTTAGGAGAACCGCCGATGGATGGCTACCAGCGGTTTGTGAGAGACCCCAAAGCGCACTGGGAAGAGATAATGAAACGGGGTAGCCGTACCAGCGAGTTCGCCCGTGCCATCGGTGAAGCTAAGCCCAACCCCGCCCACACCGCCCTCGCCGAGCTGGAGCAAATGGGCTTACTCAAATACCTCATCACCCAGAATATCGATAACCTGCATATCGCCGCCGGCAGTAAAAATGTGGCGGAAATCCACGGCAACACTCAAAAACTCCGCTGTGTCGAGTGCAACACCCGCTGGTCGCGGGACAGCGCCCCTTTCTCCCTCGAAGTCCTGCCGCCACGCTGTCCCGAATGCAATGGCATCGTCAAAACGGATACCGTCATGTTCGGAGAGCCGATTCCGCCAGACGTCCTGAGAGTTTGCCAGCGTGAAAGCCTGCGCGCCGATTGCATGCTGAGCGTGGGGACATCGGCTTTCGTCTACCCGGCGGCCGGCTTTCCCCTGGAGGTGAAGAGGCGAGGAGGGGTGCTGGTTGAAGTAAATCTCTACGAATCGGAGCTGTCTCCAATTTGCGATGTGGTGTTAACAGGGAAAGCGGGCGAAGTCCTTCCGCAACTGGTGAGTGCCCTCAGGTCAGTGAAATAACGGAGGGCAGTGAATGCGGGTACAGCCACCACAAGAGCTTGTCCACCTGAACGTAGCACAGCAACCATCGAACCGTCTCAGTCACCTTGACTGGTTGCGGATTTTCGTCATCGCAGAGCTTATTCTATTCCACACGGCGATGACCTTCGCGCCGTACGGCTGGTACATCCGTAACCCCCAGCTAAACCTCGCCACACAGGCTCTGGTGCAGGTACTGGATAAATTCCACATGGAACTTTTGTTCTTCATCGCCGGTGTCGCCGCCTGGTACTCTTTCGGGGTGAGGAAATGGGGCACGTATTTGCTGGAGCGTTTGCAGAGGCTGGTGGTGCCGTTCATCTTCGGGATGCTTGTAATCGTTCCGCCGTGCTACTATTTCTCCCAGCTGTTTTTCGATAGGTTCTTCAGCCTTACGTACAATAACTTCTTCGACTGGTATGTAAAATTCTGGCTGGGGAAAGCTGTCACTCCGTTCAGTGTCATGTACGGCGGCGCTTTCCGGGCGGGGGCTTTATGGTTCCTGTGGTACCTGGTGGTCTATACATTCGTGTTATTCCCGTTCCTGTACCTCATCTACCACAAAGCACGGGAGAAGTTTATTCCCCGCTTAGCCAGCTTCTTTGATAAACGCGGCGCTCTTTTACTCCTCGTCATTCCGATTGTGCTTGTCAACATATTTTCGCAATGGAAAGTGAGTATCGGCGGCACGAACTTCCGTATCATCGGCTGGGTTATGGTCGGTGATTTCCAGGTGCTCTATTACGTGCTTTTCCTGGTCTACGGATTCTTCATCTATTCGAACGCACGCTTCCAGAAGGGCATCGATAAGACCGGGCTCATCGCTATTCCAATCGCGCTCATTTCGATGGTGCTTTTTATGCTACTCGTGTTTCCGACCTGGAATAACGCTCCGCTCAAACAGTTCTGGTACACTTTCCGTGGGGAACCAGGCACCAGGGGCTTTATAATGTCGCAATCGCTCTATGCTGTCACCACCTGGTCATGGGTATTGAGCCTGCTTTACCTTGGGCGTAAGTTCTTGAACAGGAGCGGGCGGTTCGTTCGATGGGGGAACGAAGCTGTCCTGCCGGTCTACATTGTCCACTCCACCTTTATCGCCATTCTCAGCTATTACGTGGTCAAATGGAATATGCCTGTCCTGCCCAAATATGTTATTATTGTTGTTCTTACCTACATCGGTTGCGTGGCTTTGTTGCAGTTGTGCAAGACCAATAATATCACCCGCTTTGTGCTGGGGATACGGTTAAAGAAAACATTGAGGTAGGCAAGGAGACCCTTCCTCGACAAGTCGGGGCTCAGGGTGACATTTTGCAAAGGGAGGAAGGGGGAACCATGGCAACTGCTCGTACGGCTGGTTCAGGGTTGCGGGGATATAGAGTACTGGACTTGACGGATGAGAAAGGCTTTTTATGCGGGAAAATACTCGGTGACCTGGGAGCCGATGTCATCAAGATAGAGCCACCCGGTGGAGACCCAGGCCGCCGGCAGGGTCCATTTTATGGCAACAGACCCGACCCTGAATCGAGCCTGCACTGGTGGGCATATAACACCAGCAAACGCGGTATCACGCTCGATATCACCTCCGAGCAGGGGCGAAGAATTTTCCTGGAACTGGTAAGGAAATCCGACCTCGTTGTGGAATCCTTCACACCCGGTTACCTGGAAAATATCGGGCTGGGTTATGAAAAGTTAAATGCTCTCAACCCTTCTCTCGTCGTGGTCTCCATCACCGGTTTCGGGCAATCGGGACCGTATGCCTCTTTCAAAGCACCGGATATCGTCGTCCAGGCGATGGCAGGCTATATAAACCTGGTGGGTGAGACGGACCGGCCGCCCCTGCGCATCAGTATTCCCCAGGCTTATCTCCACGCCAGCAACGATGCCGCCGCGGCAGCGCTTATCGCCCTCTACCACCGGGAACGCACGGGGGAGGGGCAGTGGGTGGACATCTCGGCGCAGGAGTGTGTCGTCTGGGAGACCTTCTCCAACCACCAGTACTGGTTCTTCCAGAAAATCGTTGTCTGGCGGGCGGATGCCGGTACCGGACTTACGCCGGGTATGACACGGACGCAGGGTCAGTTCATGGAATGTAAGGACGGTTATGTGCTCTACAACCTGGTGACGGGACAGCAGGGACACCATACACGCGCCGTGCTGAAATGGATGGGCGAGGAGGGTATGCACGACGAGGTGCTGAACGCCTACAACTGGGAACAGGGCAGGATTGGACAACAGCTTACCAAGGAAGACCGCGAAAGACTGCGGGATGAAATTCTTGCCATGAAGGACCGATTGCGCCCGTTCTTCATGACCAAAACGAAGCGGGAGCTTTTTGATGAGGCACTGGCACGAGGCTTTATGCTGGCGCCGGTCTGCATGACCCCCGACCTGCTCTCCGAGGAACATTTTCAGGTGAGAAAGTTCTGGCAGGCAGTGAGCCAACCGCAGGCTAATGCACGTCTCCTTCATCCGGGCGCTCCCTTCCAGATGGAGCATAAACAGTACCGCATCCGGCGCCGCGCCCCGATGATTGGTGAACACAACGATGTAATCCTGGGAGATAAGCTGAAATCATTGCGCAAGAGGAAGCCGCGAGCACCATTGGCAAATGTAGATAATAACGAGGTCTTCAAAGGGCTGAAAGTAATCGATTTGACGTGGGTGACGGTTGGACCGCGTGCTGTCCGTTACCTTGCTGACCACGGCGCTACGGTCGTTAAAATTGAATCCCCGGATAGGCCGGATATCGGCAGGCTGGTACCGCCTTACAAAGACGAGAAGCCGGAAGCCGACCGCAGTGCCTGGTTCGCCAACTATAACGTCAACCGTTACGGGATGACCGTTGACCTGAGCAAACCGGAAGGTCTGGACCTGGCGAAACGGCTCATCAGGTGGGCAGATGTGCTCGTTGAATCCTACCGCCCTGGGGTGATTCCCCGGCTCGGGCTGGGGTATAACGTGGCGAAAGAGTTGAACCCGCGCCTTATTTATGCCAGTACCTCGCAGTTAGGGCAATACGGACCTTCGAGCCAGTTCGGCGGGTACGGGCATCATGCCGCGGCGATGTGCGGGTTCGATGACATCACCGGTTGGCCCGACCGCGTGCCGAGCGGGGTTTTCTGGGCTTACACCGACCATATTGCGCCGCAATACCTGGTTTCGGCGATTGTCACCGCACTGCTGGAGCGGGAGAAGACGGGTAAGGGGCAGTACATCGACCAATCGCAGAACGAAAGCGGTATCCAGTTCCTGGCAACCCAATTGCTCGATTACCAGGCGAACGGCACGGTCGCCACGCGCATGGGCAACCGCGACCGGTTTATGTCTCCCCACGGTGCGTTCCGCTGTCAGGGTTTCGACCGCTGGTGCGGCATCGCGGTGGCTTCTGATGAAGAATGGCGGGTGTTCTGCCAGGTCACAGGCTTAACGGCACTAATCAAGGACAAGCGTTTCAGTACCTTTGAAAAACGCCAGGAGAACGAAGACGAGCTAGAACGACTGACAGAGGCGTGGTCGGTGAACCAGAAAGCAGAAGACGTGATGGACCGGCTTCAGGGCGCGGGCATCGCGGCGGGTGTGGTGCAAAATGCCTACGACCTTGATATCGACCCGCACTTTACACTCCGTCGGCATTGGCTCACCTTCGGACACCCGGTAATGGGCGAGCACCAGGTTGACGCTTTACCGCCACGTTTCTCGAAGACACCTGCCCGCCAATATCTCCCCGACCCGTGCCTGGGAGAACATAATGCCTACGTATGCACGGAAATACTGGGGATGACGGATGAGGAATTTATTGCGCTGGTAGCGGCAGGGGTATTCGGGACGGGGTAAGACACACTCTTTTGAAAATTCGTAGATTGCGTGGGGTAGGTGAAAGACGATGTAATCGTCATGAAACCCATCAATAAGCCAGTTTGGATGTTCTCGTCGCTTTCTTCGGTGGGTTACGTACCCTGATTTTATCAGGACTAACCCACCCTACGGATTCTTGTAGCTGGATACCAGCCGGAGTTTACCCGCCTACGGCGGGCGGGTATGACAGTTTTAGAGATGTTGGATTCCAGCAAAAGCTGGAATCCAACGTCCCCCTCTTTGTCATTGTCGGGCTTGACCCGACAATCCAGGTCTATTCGGAAGACCTCCGAGTTTAGCCAACGTGTCTGACAGCTAACACTCAGTTCGGTTCCCGACCTGCGTCGGGATGACCTGACGGTCAATTTGCAAAAGAATTTGGTTTGGGTATATGATGTTGGCTGGCATGAACCCGATAAGGAAAAAGGAGGAAAAGGTACTTTGAAAGTTGGAGATGTTAAGACAATCGGGGTGCTGGGAATGGGTGTCATGGGAGGCGGTATTAGCCAGACCGCAATCCTGGCTGGCTATAATGTCATCGCCCGCGACCTGAAGGACGAAATCATCGCCCGTGCCAGGGAAAATATCATCGGCGGGCGTTTCGGTCTTAAGGGCGGCGTCGAGCGCGGTAAAATTACCCAGGAACAGATGGATGCCGCTGTTGCCAGGCTCAAAGTCACTACCAAAGTAGAAGACCTGGCGAGGGTCGATGTCATCATCGAGGCAATCGGTGGCGGTCCCAGCGGCGAACTGGAGAACAAGGATATCAAGCTCAAGGTCTTCGCTGAACTGGACAAGCTCGTTAAACCGGCGGCTATTTTCGCCAGCAACACCTCCCGCTTCACCATCACCGACCTGGCGGCGGCGACCGACCGGAAGGAAAATTTCATCGGTATGCACTGGTTCAGCCCGGCGAACATCATGAGGGTAGTTGAGGTCATCTGGACAAAGGATACCTCCGAGGAGACCATCCAGTGCATCGAGGCGCTGTGCGATAAATTCGGCAAGACCCACGTCCGTGTCAAGGATGTCCCGGGCGATACTGGTTTTGTCGGCAACCGTATTTTCGGCGCCGCCAGGCAGGAAGCCGCCAGGATTGTCCAGGAAGGCATCTGCACGGCGGAGGGTGTCGATACCGTTATGATGGGCGGTTTCAACTGGCCCGCCGGACCAATCGGGATGGGCATGGGCGCCCGCGCTGGCTGGGGACAGAAGAAATAGCCTCGCTAGAATAAATTTGTCTTTGTCCTGAGCCCGCCACGGAAATTATTAGCGTGGTGGGAGAGGGTTGTATTTATCCTGTGATAGACAGACGTACAGGTTGTCTTAAAAATAACTTTTACTATTATAAACCCATTTCATAGCATATCGCCCGTCGGCCTGTTATCCAATGAGTTGTTACATGGCGTCGCTCACGGTTCACTTTTGTAGTCTTCGTCAATCTCTTTCGCTATGCTCTTCAGTTCTTCAATGTGTTTGTCAACAAAGAAAGCGAAGATATGGGCACCCTTCGCACTGAGAGGGCTACGGGTAGCATCGGCGAAATACGTGGTGAGCTCCTGGATTGGATACTCTATCAACTCAATCAAATAGACAACTGAATCATAGGCTTGAAGTGCTCCACGTTCTTTCAGGCGTTCTTTGAAGGCTTCTATCACCTTAGCGACCAAACGAACATGCATTGTTCCAAATTCACTAGGTTCGCTTCCGTCAATTGCACCACCAATCTTCTGAAAGTAGTAGCCGAGCGTTGAAGGGAAGATATCCTCAAGCCTTTGGTCTCGGTACTTCGCTCTATGATTTGCTTCTTCTTCTTTCAATCTTCCGAGCACCTCCGTTAGGACTTTTTGCATTATGTCTCTTTGGCCCTCGATGAGAGATTCAATGCTTACATGGCGAAAGAGAGGTCGCCTATTATCAGGGTAGGTTGTCATCAGGTCGAATCCCCCTTTCGCAAGGCTAGACCGTCCTATGAAGTTGTAGGCCCGCCCTTTGCCGCCCCCTCTCTTGGTCGGATGACCAGTGCTGTCATTTCGAATGTCTCTAATTTCCGTCAGTAACCTGTGAGGCACATAATCGATGACCAGTGCTTGACACAGATTTTCAACTGCATCCTGTTGAATAAACAAAGCCTGCAATGCGCCGTATACCAAAAGGTAGGAGGCACCGACTGTGGATGGATTGCTGGATTGTTCGTAGGCACAGATGGCAAGTTCTGTATCTCCGACCGCGTCTAGGCAACTACATAACAGGTTCCACGCCGCAGTATCTCGTAGGAGAGCATGCCGTTTCCTTGGGTTGTTAATGAAGTCCCTAATCTGTTGTTCTAGTTCGTCGATACTCTGCATATTTGTGGCCACTTGAAGTTGTGTAACCATCACCCACATAACAATAAAGTGTTGTTCCGCTCTGGATACCAGCCGGAGTTTACCCGCCTACGGCGGGCTGGTATGACAGTTTTAGAGATGTCATTGTCGGGCTTGACCCGACAATCCATGCAATTTTCGGATAGCCCCCTGTTTTACCTTGATAGGATACGAACGGAAAGGGCGAACCCGACTCTGCTGTTTCCTCTCCGGCGCTTCCCCGGGATGGATTATGCGAAGGTCCGTCTCTTGATTGGAGGAAATCGCCGGGTCACCGCGACTTCACGAGGACTGTCTTATAGTAGATTCGTTGTCACTTTTGCATCAGGTACAGCACTCCGCCGATGCCAGCGGCAACCAGGCCGACGACAATGGCAATCCAGCCACCGGTACGCAGGGCGCCAGGTTCGGGGCGTGGCGGCCAGCGGGTGAAAAACTCGCGCAAATCGGTACGTGTGATGAGATTATCGTAATAGCTTTCCTCTTCCCGTTTGCCCCAGATAACAAACCCGATGCCCAAAAGAAAAATGAAAGCTCCAACAATGACCGGCACAAGCCAGACCCACGTCATAATACTATCTGCTCACTCCGAACGATTGATGGTTTTCATTATGTTACTCGTTTTGGGGTCAATTATCAATAGCTTTTTGCACGATATGTATCTTATAATAATTACGCTTGTTCGTATTAGGGCGGGGTAAAGGGGAGCTTAGAATTTAGATATTAGATATTGGAATTTTCTCTATCTGGGCGGGGTAAAGGGGAGCTTAGGATTTAGATATTAGATATTGGAATTTTCTCACCCGGAGGGGTGACCGAGTGGACGATGGTAACGGTCTTGAAAACCGTCGTCGCGCAAGCGACCGCAGGTTCGAATCCTGTCCCCTCCGCCACCTCGTCGGAAAAAACAAGCTCCAAATGCCAAACCTCAAACAAACATCAAGTTTTAACATTTCAAACCCTCCCCCGCACTTCTGAAAGCCGATAGCTAATCGCTAAATGCTATCTGTGGTAAAATAAACCGAAATGATTCCCATCAGGCTCACCCTGCGCAACTTTATGCCCTACCGCGATGTACAAACACTCGATTTTTCCGGCATACACACGGCGAGCATCTGCGGCGATAACGGCAGCGGCAAATCGGCGATTATCGATGCCATGACCTGGGCGCTCTGGGGTGAGACCCGCGCCAAACGTGACGACGACCTCATCCATATGGGAGAGCAAGAAACAGAGGTCGATTTCGAGTTCGCGCTCGGAGAGCAGAAGTACCGGGTCCTCCGCAAACACGCCCGTCCTAAACGCGCCACTGCTTCCGGACAGACATGGTTGCACCTGCAAGTAGTTGCAGGCGGCGGTTACCGCTCCATCGATGGCGATACCAAACCGCTGACCGAACAGAAAATCGAGCAGATTCTCCATATGGACTACGATACTTTCATCAATAGCGCCTATCTCCGCCAGGGCCACGCCGATGAGTTCACCACCGCTAACCCTGCCAAGCGCAAACAGGTGCTGATGAATATCCTCGGCATGAGCCGTTACGATGAGCTGGAAGATAGAGCCAAAAAGCTGGCTGAGCGACTTAAATCGGAGAAAGATAAGCTGACCAGCAGTCTGGCTGATATCGGTGACGAGCTTGCCGGGTTGCCTGCCTGTGAGAGCGGGCTGGTCCAGGCACAAAACGACCTCGCCCTGGTTGAAGAAGCCGCCAGAGAACTGGAGAATGTGCTGGCTGGTCTACGCCAGCAGAAAGAAACCCTCGAGGGAAAACGCGCACAGCTGGCGCAGTTGGAGAAGAGTTTGGCGGAAAGAACACGTACCCTGGTGCAGGTAACCGACCAGATACGCCAGCAACAAGTCCGCATTAAAGAACACGAGGCTGTCCTCACCCGCCGTGAGGAAATAGAAGTCGGCTACGCACAGTTTATCTCCGCCCGCGACCAGAACGAAGGGTTAAACAAAGCTCTATCGCTCGTGAACCGTCTCACGACAAAGAAGCATGCTCTGGAGCAGGAAATTAACCGTAAGAGCCAGGAGCTGGTGAAACAGCACGCGCAGGCGCAATCGCGTTTCGCGGAGCAAGCCAAAACAGCCGGAGCACTCCCCCGCCTCAAAGACGATTATAAACTGGCACAGCTTCATCTTCAGCAACTCCAGGAAATAGAACAAGCCCTGCAGAAAAAGAAGCAAGAGGGGCAGGAAATAAAGCTCAAAATGCAGGCTATCGAATCGGAATGGCGCCGCCTTGAAAAAGAAATCGAAGAGGCTGGAGAGAAACTCCAACTGTTACGCACTCAGAAAGGCGCCAGATGCCCCCTGTGCGGCTGTGAGCTTGGTGAAGACGGTATCCGGCACATCGAAACGGAATTTGCCGCGGAGCGTAAAAACAAGACCGGGCTGGTGAAAACAAAACAGTCGGAATACACGATTGTCCAGGCAGACGTCAAGCTTATCACCGAACAGACCTCTCTGGAAGAAAGGCGATTGGCGCAGGAAAAAGCGAGGGCGCAATCGCTCACCGGCAGGCTGGAAACGGAAATGGCACGTGCGGAAGAAGCCGGGACGCACCTCGCGGAAGAGCTGTCACGACTGAAACAAATCGAAGAACAGCTTAATACCCGCGCCTTTGCCGCCGCCGAACAGGAGCAGTTACGGTTGGTGGATGAAGCGCTCCTCAAGCTCGATTATGACGCCGCCAGGCACGAACAGGTCCGCCAGCTTTACGAGGAACACCGGAGGTATGAAGTAACCAAGCAGAAACTCGATGAGGCGGAGCGGCTGATAACCCGCGAGCGAGAAGACCGGGAGCGGCTGGAGAGAATGGAGCATGAACTGCGCTCCGGCCTGGAAGCTGACAGTCAGCAAAAAGAGACTTTAACCACCGAGCTTATCGTACTGTCCGTGATTACCGCCGACCTCGCCCGCGCCGAATCTGAGATGAAAAACATCGCCGCTCAGCAGAAACAGGTGCAGGAGAGGCTGGGCAGTATCAAGGGCAGGCTGGAGTACCTGCAAGGGTTAACGGTTAAGAAAAAGGAGCGCGAGGAACAGCTCAAGCTGACCGCCGCCGAAGAGCAAGTCTACCGGGAGCTTGCGACCGCCTTCGGCAAAAAGGGGGTACAGGCTCTCATCATCGAGACCGCCATCCCGGAAATTGAGAACGAGGCGAACCGCCTGCTGGCACGGATGACGGAGGGCAGGATGAGCGTCAAACTCGAGACCCAGCGCGAGACACAGAAAGGCGATACGGTAGAGACCCTCGATATCAAAACATCCGATGAGCTGGGCACGCGCAACTACGAGATGTTCAGCGGTGGGGAGGCTTTCCGCATCAACTTTGCCATCCGGATTGCGCTATCACGCTTGCTGGCGAGGAGGCACGGCGCGCCTTTACCCACCCTCATCATCGATGAAGGCTTCGGCACGCAGGACGCGGCGGGTATCGAGAAACTAAGGGAAGCCATCACCACCATCCAGGACGACTTCGAAAAGATACTGGTAATTACACACATCGAGGAGTTACGGGACGCTTTCCCGGCGCGGATTGACGTGGTGAAGGAAGCAGATGGGTCAAAGATTAGTCTGGGGTGATTAGCGATTATGCCCTTAACAAGCCCGCCACAGAAATATCTTCATCGATATCTTCCCAGTGTATTCCGACGCCTCTTCCTATTAACCGCCAATTCTTCTTCTGGGATTCGCTAGTGGAGTGTCTCAATAACAGCTTTACAATTCTGAATAAAAGATGCCAGTTCTTACACAGCGCCTCATCCCCTTGCCCCTTCTCCGCAGGAGGCTGTTAAAAATATGATAGTAATTAACTCCCATTCCTGTTCCCGTGATAATGTTCGGTAGTGACAAGCTGTTTTCTTCCATTTTTGCCTGCTAATCCTGTTCAGAT
>JAUYDN010000181.1 GCA_030691775.1 Dehalococcoidia bacterium | reverse complement strand
GCGGCATGATTGCGGCGCGGTACGGGATGAAACACTCCGACCGCCTGCTCAGCCTGATGCTTACGGATACCGGCAGTGCCACCCGCCCGATGATGCCTCCACCCTATAATGTCAATATCAGTGAAGAGGAGAGAAAACGTCTGAACGAGGAAGCCCTGAAACGCCTCGATGAAAAAGTGAGCCGGGATGAGCGTAAGGCACGGTGGATTGCCACCCCGGGACCTTATACCTTCACCATCGCCCGGCGGCCGGAGCCGGAACGCGATAGGATGTACAGCGTTATGGATGGCTTCTATAACCGCCGTCTCAGTAACCGGGCGCTCTTCGATTTCCGAACGTGTTTTTATACAGACCCGGATGTTCTGGTGGCGGGACTGCGTAAGATAAAATGCCCCACCCTGATTCTGCTCGGAGAGCACGACGTCGTCTTCATTGAACCAAGCAATATCATGGCACGGGAGATTCCGGATAACAGGCTCGTCGTAATACCGGACGTGGGGCACATGACGGCAATGGAAGCGCCGGAGAAAACCATTGAGGCAATCCTCGATTTCTTGAAGACGGTGAAGCAAAAGGGTAAAGCAAAATAAACTTAATAACCACATATCAACTATGTTAAATCTCAAAACTCAAAGGTCGAAACCACAACGCAAAAGTTAAGACTGTGTCAGCGAGTTAGGTTGGCGGGATTTACGCTTTAAGCTATGGTGTTGCATTTTGATTTTTGAATTTTGGGTTAGGAGAATGACATGCCATACTTCGAGCGCGGTAACGTGAAGACCTATTACGAGGACGTGGGGGAAGGTGAGCCCATCATCGCCAACCACGGTCTTTCGGAAGATGCCAACTACTGGAGCGACACGGGCGTCACGACGAAGCTCGCTGAAAAGTACCGCGTCATCGCCTACGATATGCGCGCGCACGGGCGTACCGTGGTCAGCGGCGAACCTTATGGTTATGATGTCGATACGATGGCAGAGGATATCGATGCGCTCGCTGATTACCTGAAACTTGGCAAATTCCACCTGCTCAGCCACGCCACCGGAGGTATGGTCGCCGTGCGCTACGCGATGAAGCGGTCGAAACGCCTGCTCAGCCTTTTGCTCACGGATACCGGGTCAGCCACCCGGCCGCAATTCCCGGGTGTAACCCCGGAGCAGTTCGAGGTCATGTGGCGGCAGGGGGCGGAGAGGCGCAAGACACTCAACGCGGAGCAGATAATCGAGGGGACGAAGGCTAACCCGGGTGTCTTCCTTTTCAAGATGGCGGAGGGACCGAACGCGGAGCGTGGCTGGAAAATGTACGGCGATTTTGTAAAACGGCAGGACACGGTGGCAATCAGCAATTTCATGGCGAGCTTCTATAACGACCCCGACCCTCACGTGGAAAGACTGCGCAAGATAACATGCCCCACGCTTATATTGCTTGGTGAGTTCGATACCGTGTTTATCGAGGCGAGCAAGCTGATGGCAAAGGAAATCCCCGATAACCGGCACGTCGTTATCCCCGGTGTGGGCCATATGACTGCCATCGAAGCTACAGACCAGACCGTAGAGGCAATCCTGGGATTTCTGAAAACGGTTAAAACAAAGGGTAAAGCAAAGTAAAAAGGCAGTAACCCGAAAGAGAGAGAGATTTATGACAACGGATACGCGCGTGCAGGCTGATAAACTGCGCACCTTCTGCTACGAGGCACTGGAAAAGGTCGGTGTGCCGCCGGCCGATGCCCGCATCGTCGCCGATATACAGGTGGAATCCGATTTACGCGGCGTGCACAGCCACGGCACCATCGCTATCGTCGGCTACATCGGTAGAATCAAGGCAGGCGGTACCAACCCGCGTCCCAACATCAAAATCGTCAAGGAATCTGCGAACCATGCGCTTATCGATGCTGACTGGGCTCTGGGACAGCTCGTGGGTACGCGCGCTATGGAAATCTGCACCGCCAAAGCGAAGAAAGCGGGGATGGCGACTGCCGGCGTGTTCCACTCCAACCATTACGGCGCGGCGGCAACATACTCGATGATGGCACTGAAGCAAGACCTTATCGGCTTCACAGTCACGAATGCGGCGGCAATCATTCCGCCCACCGGCAGTAAGACCGGGATTTTCGGTACGAATCCCATCTCCATGGCAGTCCCCACCGCACGCAGTTACCCCTATGTGCTGGACATCGCTACGAGCCATGTCGCCACGCAGAAGATTGTCCAGGCGCGGCGGGAGGGACAGAAAATCCCCCTGGGGTGGGGCATGGATAAAGACGGCAATCCCACAGATGACCCGGCGGTGGCGCTCACCAGCGGTATCCAGCCACCGATGGCGGGGCACAAGGGCTACGGGCTGGCGATGATGGTCGAAATCCTGGCGGGTGTACTTACGGGCGCGTGGTTCGGCAGGGCATCGGAGGCGAAGAACTGGGCGCCGCAGATGAAGACCAACATCGGGCATTTCTTTATGGCGCTCGACCCGTCGATTTACATGCCTATCGATACGTTCAAGGAGCGGATGGAACAGCTTATAGACGAGATACACTCCGCCGAGAAGATGGAAGGTGTGGAGAGAATCTATGTGCCCGGGGAGATAGAGTACCTGAAGCGTGAGGACTACCTGAAGAACGGCATCCCGTTCCCACCTGCCACGCTGGCACGGCTGGAGGATTTCGGACGTGAGATTGGTGTGAGTGTAAAACTGCGGTAGAACTGTAGGGGCAGGGCTCCGACCCTGCCCAATACGGTAGAACTGTAGGAGCAGGGCTCGACCCTACCCAATGCGGTAGAACTGTAGGGGCAGGGCTCGGAGCTTGTCTCAAAACAATTGGTCTGTCATTCTGGAGGAGTCCCGATAGCATCGGGACAACGAAGAATCTGGTGGTGGGGAGGCGTTGTCTTATTCCCCCACTCTGAGATTCTTCGCTTCGCTCCAGAATGACA
>JAUYDN010000115.1 GCA_030691775.1 Dehalococcoidia bacterium | reverse complement strand
TTCTTCCGTCTTCTGGAGGCAATCGATTATCGCCAGTTCCAGGGAGAGGATGGCATTACCTTCCGCGCCTGTTTCTGCCTGGCTGAAGAGCTTGAGCGCTTTCAAAACTTTGCCCAGCGTTGCTTTGTTTGCCAGCTCCTTTAGCTCGGTGACGTCATCCGCAGTAAAATCGAGGGTCTCCTGCGACCCTGTCTTGATAAGCAGGAGACCCCGCAGGTAATCCACCAGCTCGCGCTTAAAGTGTTTTAAGTCCAGACCATCGCTATTGACGCTATTGATGGTCGCGATTGCTGATTTCACGTCGTCGTTAACAATATGCCGTACAAGCTCGCGCACGCGGGCATCGCCGGTTATGCCGAGCAGTTCCTGCACCTGCCGGAAGGAGACATCCGCGCCGTAGTAGGTGGTCAACTGTTCCAGCAGGTTCAGAGCATCGCGCATGCTCCCGGAGGCACTGCGGGCAATGAGCCTGAGGGCTTCCGGCTCGATGGTAATATTTTCCGTCTTACAGATGCCGGCGAGTGTTTTGACGATATCCGTCATGGCAAAACGGCGGAAATCGTGCCGCTGGCACCGGGACATAATCGTGGGCAGAATCTTGTGGACTTCCGTGGTGGCGAGGATAAAGATAATATGAGGCGGGGGTTCCTCCAGCGTCTTCAGGAGGGCATTGGAAGCCGCCGTGGAGAGCATGTGGAACTCATCGATGATATAGACCTTGTAGCGAGCCTGCGCCGGGGAAAAGGAGACGCGCTCCTTTAACGTGCGTATGTCATCGACGCCGGTGTTGCTGGCGGCATCGATTTCAATGACATCCAGGGCGCGGCTCTCGTTGATTGCCTGGCACATCTCGCAGGTGTTACAAGGCTCGCCCTTGCCGCCGGTCGTCAGGCAGTTGACGGCTTTGGCGAGCAGTCTGGCGGTGCTGGTCTTGCCCGTGCCGCGCGGACCGCAGAAGAGGTAAGCGTGCGAGATACGCCCGCTCTTGAGCGCATTGAGCAGGGTCCGGGTGACCTGTTCCTGCCCCACCACCTCTGCCAGGGTGCGCGGACGGAATTTACGGTAAAATACCTGTGCCATAATCTACGCAGTCTATTATACTCTAAAACGGCGGGTTGCCAACAAGCCGACATAAGAATTTTTAGGAGAAATAATCAATAACCAAGATGCAAGACTTGTCCCTGCTCCCTAACCCGTACAGGGAGACAATAACCAATTAAGTAGAAAATGCGCCTCTCTTGTCATTCTGGAGGAGACCCGATTCTCCTTTACCCGTATCGGGGCGACGAAGAATCTGGTGGCGGGGAAACACCCCTCCCTGAGATTCTTTCCCTCCAATACATTCAGGGTCCAGAATGACATCACGCATTTTCATCCTTCATGGGTGGCGTAGCGCGCCATGGGTAATTACCAAGAAATATTCAACGGGCTTGACCGTACGAAAAAGAACACCTATTATTAACGGCAATGACAGTCGACGCAAAACCTGTCCAGGATTATATTCACGCGCTGGAAAAAGAGCTTGCCGGCGGGAATACCACAGAGCACAGCCACCGCCCCGCCCTTAAAGCCCTGCTGGAAGCTCTTGTGCAGGACATTATAGCCACCAACGAGCCACAGCACATCATCAACTGCGGCGCACCTGATTTCCGCGTGCATAAAAACAAGCTGACTATCGGTTACGCTGAAACCAAGGATGTTGGCAAGAACCTGGATGAAGCGCTGAAGACCGACCAGCTCAAACGTTATCTTGCATCCCTTCATAATCTCGTTCTGACCAACTATCTTGAGTTCCGCTGGTTTGTCCACGGCAAACACCGCCTTACCGTCTGGCTGGGAACAGTGTCCAAAGACGGCAAGATAAAACGGGAAAAAGACGGGATTGAGAAAGTCGCGGAGCTACTGGATGGTTTTCTACGCCACGAACCGGAACCGGTGGGCACAGCCAGAGAGCTTGTCAGTCACATGGCGCGGCTGGCGGGCATGATACGGCATATGACCGTTAACACCCTGAAAGCAGAACAGGCAACCGGCTCCCTGCACGCCCAGCTTCTCGCCTTCCGAGAAAACCTAATCCCCGAGCTTTCTATCGAGCAGTTTGCGGATATGTACGCGCAGACCATCGCCTACGGACTTTTCGCCGCCCGTTGTGAATCAGATAGCGGCAAGGATTTTACCCGGGAAAAAGCCGAGTACCTGATACCGAAGACAAACCCGTTTCTCCGCCAGCTTTTCCACCACATCGCCTTCGACCTGGATGAGCAGATTGTATGGGTGGTAGACGACCTGGCACAAGTCCTGGCGCTGGCGCACATGGACGAGGTTCTCAAGGGGTTCGGGAAGCCGACGGCAAAAGAAGACCCCGTCGTACACTTTTACGAGACGTTTCTGAAAGCCTACGACCCGGCAATGCGTGAGATGCGCGGCGTCTACTACACGCCCACGCCGGTCGTCTCTTACATCGTGCGCAGTATCGACCACCTGCTCAAGACACGCTTCGGGAAACCGCAGGGGCTTGCCGACCCCGATGTGCTGATTCTCGACCCGGCGGTGGGGACGGCGACTTTCCTTTACATGGTAATCCAGGAGATTTACAGCGCTATTATCAGCCAGGGGCAACAGGGCATATGGAACGACTACGTCACGGAGAAGCTTTTGCCGCGGCTGTTTGGTTTTGAGCTTTTGATGGCGCCGTATACCATCGCCCATTTCAAGCTGGAGCGACTTCTCAAAGAACTGGGATACCAGTTCCGGACGGATAAGCGGCTGGGCATCTACCTCACCAATACGCTGGAAGAAGCCGTAAAGCATTCCGAAGCTCTATTTGCCAAATGGATTACTGATGAAAACAACGCCGCCGCCGAAATTAAGAAAGAAAAGCCTATCATGGTGGTGCTGGGTAATCCGCCGTATTCAGGGCATTCAGCCAATAAGGGTAAACGGGCTAGAGAGCTTGTCCAGCCTTATTATGCGGTAGACGGCAAACCGCTGGGTGAAAAGAACCCTAAATGGCTACAGGATGATTACGTTAAGTTCCTGGCTTTTGGGCAGTGGCGGATTGACAAGACGGGAGAGGGCATCCTTGGCTTCATTACCAATCACTCTTACCTGGATAACCCCACCTTCCGCGGCATGCGCCAGTCATTGATGAACAGCTTTACGGATATTTACATCCTCAACTTACACGGTAATGCCAAGAAAAAGGAAACCTCCCCGGATGGCGGTAAAGATGAAAACGTGTTTGATATTCAGCAGGGTGTGGCAATCGGCATTTTTGTGAAAGAAAAAGGCAAAGATGAACCCGCGAAAGTCCATTATGCGGATATTTGGGGAATACGTGAAGGGAAGCAAAGCATACTCTCTGAAATAAATAACGCTGTTACTGAATGGCAGGAGATTGAGCCCGTTAGTCCGTTTTATATGTTCGTACCCCTGAATAACGATCTTTTAAGCGAATATGAGAAGGGCTGGAAGGTGACTGAGATATTTCCGGTCAACAGCGTTGGGATAGTAACATCTAGAGATGACTTCGTATTGGATTTTGATGATAAAGTGCTTAGAAACCGAATCGAGGAATTTCTGGGAACTAGCGTCAGCGATGATGGAATTCGAGAAAAATATGAACTAACGGATAATAAACTCTGGAATGTTACCGATGCCCGCACAGAAGTTCGCAAGGATAACGATTACCAAAAGGCATTTGCAAAATGCTTATATCGCCCCTTCGATATCCGCCCCATCTTCTACCATGATAGTGTGATTGAACGCTCCAGGCATGAGGTCATGCGCCACATGCTGGCAGGAGATAACTTAGGGCTAATTACTGTACGGCAGGTTGCGGAAGGTATTTTTAACCATATTTTCGTATCCCGCACCATTGTAGAGAGTAGAATTTCATTGAGCAATAAAGGCATAGGTTTTTGTTTCCCACTCTACCTCTACCCCAAAGATGGTGAGCTTCAGTTAGAAAAGGGACGCAAGCCCAACCTTAACCCTGCTTTCATCAAGGAGTTTTCGGAAAAACTTGGTTTGAACTTTATTGAAGATGGCAAAGGTGACCTATCCACAACCTTTGGCCCGGAAGATATTTTCAACTACGCTTATGCCGTTTTCCATTCACCAGCCTACCGCAGTCGCTACGCGGAGTTCCTGAAGATGGACTTCCCGCGCCTGCCTCTCACCTCGGATAAAGAGTTGTTCAAGAAACTTGCAGAAAAAGGCGCGGAACTGGTGGCGCTGCACCTGCTGGAATCACCCGTTGTCACCAATTTCGTCACCACCTATCCTGTCAGCGGTGACCACTCCGTAGAAAAGGTCAGCTACGATGAGAAAAAACGGCGTGTCAACATCAATAAGACGCAATATTTCGAGGGTGTACCGCCGGAAGTCTGGAATTTCCACATCGGCGGCTACCAGGTGGCGGAAAAGTGGCTGAAAGACCGCCAGAAAGCCCACCGCAAGCTATCCCACGATGACGTTCAGCACTACCAGAAAATCATCGTGGCGTTGAAAGAAACCATCAGGCTTATGGCAGAGATAGACGAATTGATACCCGGGTGGCCGGTGGAGTAATAGGTAATTTTAAGAGAATAAACATGCGTGGTGATTTTCCTTTGCCAATAAAAGATCTTCTCGCTAAGCGTGTGGCTTATCACTGTTCAAACCAGGAATGCCGACAGGTAACAAGTGGGCCCCAAGAAGACCCGACCAAAGCAGTAAACATTGGAGTTGCGGCTCATATCACGGCTGCCTCACCAGGTGGTCCGCGTTTTGATCGTTCCCTGACACCGAACAAAAGACAAGCAGCTGAAAACGGAATTTGGCTCTGTCAATCTTGTGCAAAGTTGGTAGACAATGATCCCATACGCTACGGAGTCGACTCTCTCCGTCGATGGAAATCACTCGCCGAGACAACCGCTGCCCACGAGTTGGAAAGCCGGTCGAGTATAATAACTAACTCCGACCAGAAGTTTATAAAGCTGGAAAACCTTATGCCGGATCTTATCAGCGAGATGCGTAAGGATTTAACAAGTAACCCTCTGAGCCGCGAATTCGTCATCTTGAAAAAGTCATGGGTCTATGGGGGAAAAGGTTATGAATTGGTATATTACTTTGATGATCATCCTGACCTCG